>DATHIJ010000096.1:0-2806 GCA_035489975.1 Propionibacteriaceae bacterium
ATTGCCGCCCACACAAACAGACCTCCAATGATGCCCAGCGCTACTCCCTTGGCGCAGTAGCCCACGGTACCGAGCCGCCGAACCGAGGGCGGAACACCGAGTTCGAGATCTTCGATGAAGTTCTGCTTCACGCCCTTCACAACCTGGGCGACCCCGATGCCGATCACGATCGCGCCGATGAGAGCGACCAATACCTGCCCAAATGGGACGCTCATGAGTTTCGCAGAGATCGTCTCTTCACCCTGACCCGAGCCAGATGCTGCCCGTGTGGCAACCCCCACTGCCAACACCCCGAGGGCGAGATAGACGACGGCACGACCCGCTGAGGCGAGTCGCCGCCGCGTGCGGCCGTCTCGACCCGGCTGATCACGTCCGATGGTCGCCTCGGCCGCCTGCCAGACGGTGAGTGTAAATAGTCCGACCGCCATGATCCACAGCAGCACACCCCCGAGCGGTTGCCTCCCCAACTGACTCAAAGCGCCTTCCGGCGACGCCTCAGCCCGCTTCCCGAAGACAAGTTGAAGCGCGATCCAGGCAATGACGAGATGCAGCAGGCCGTAGCTCACCAGTCCTACCCCGACTAGTGCGTGGTAAGGCCGGCTGCGCCTGACATCTGTGATCGACCGCTTCCCAATCGCCTCGATTCTGGTCACGACCACGTCTTTACCCAGCCGGAAGGATGATCACGCTCCGTTATGGCTGAGCCTGCGTCCCGCTAGCCGGACATCTCCTTCTTGGCCGCCTTGACGGACTTCTTGGTCTCGCGCACTTTGAGCAGCGAGTCGGAGTCCACGATGTCGGCAACAGAACGGAACGTCTCTGGCTCGCCGTAATAGCCGGCTGCATCGCGCCAGCCGTCTGGCGTGATGCCCCGCAGCTTGCCGAGCACGGCGGTGAAGATGGCGGCCTTGTCCGCGCCAAATCCTGGTAGCCGCTCCAGGTTGGCCCGGACCTCATTGCCGGACCGGGCGTCCTTCCAGATGTTCGTTGCCTGCCCGTCGTAGTCCTCGGTCAGCACCTGGCATAGCTGACGTACGCGCTTGGCCATGGCCGCAGGAAATCGATGGATCCCAGGTCGCTGGGAGCACAGCGAAACGAAGTCCTCTTCGCTCATTGCCGCAATCGCTGCAACGTCCAATCGTCCGCCCATCCGCTGTGCGATCACCAAAGGCCCACTGAACGCCTTCTCCATCGGAACCTGCTGGTCGAGGACCATCCCGATGAGCAGTGCGTTGTCGTCTTCGGTCAGCAATTGGTCGGCTTCGGGATCGCCGGTGAGCCGAAGCGGAGTGTTCGTCATGCCGGCCATTCTGCCTGAGCTGGATCCAGACCGATTGCGCGCGGTGGCGGCTACTCGTACATCACGTATTCAGGCCGCGGCTGCAAAGCAAGCACTTCTCGTGGTGTCATCAGCCGGCCGCCGTCAGCACGGTCCTCGGTGAAAAACAGCTTGAAGCCGGCGTGCACGAACTTTGGTGTGGTCTTGTTGACCACGCGGTAAGTGTTGATCTTCGGGCCCGGCGGTCCGAGTCCGTCGACTGACTTCACGACGACTACTCCCTCGTGGTCTTTCAGCCCCGACTCCTTACGCACCACGCTGCGGGCGACCTGGTGGTAGACCATGATCTTCTCTGGGAGGTCGTACCGCTTGACAAGAGTGGCCAGGTAGCGGGCAACTTCGTCCAGCTCGGCGCCGGTCGTGTGCCCGTACGCCCCACCCGGGCGCTGGCCTGGATCCATGGCCCACTCCGGATCCAATGCGACGCCGACATCCGGCTGCTTCAGCCACTTCTCGAACGCCTTCGCCTCGGTAATGAACTCCGATCGACCCGGTTGGAGATTGAGCAACATCACGGCGCGGTGCTTCCGAGCAGCTTTGTGGTAGGTAGCAATTTGCGCATCGGTGAGCCGCACCCGGTGCCTCCCGTCCCGGCCTGGACCGGCCTGGACGACGGTGGCGATCACCTCCACCACCGGCAAGATCTCTCGGTCAGCCGCGTACGGCTTGGCCCTGCGTTCGATCTCGGCGACCCGCTGATCGAGCGGGCCGGTCCCCAACCGGCCGAGAGTGGCTGCTCCGGTTACGCCGGCATAACCCACGAGGCGGTGTCGGGGAAACACTTCCCGCCCCCCGCGTGGCAATGTCGCCTGAGACGGGCGAGTGGCACTCGGCTTGGGAGCAGGTGCCGGTCGAGTTGTGGTTGGGGTCGGTGTCTGGCTCGTAGCCGTCGTGGCTGAGCTGGGTTTCTGGCTCGCAGCCGTGGCGGCTGGGCTCGATGTCTGGTGCGCAGCAGGTGTCGAGCTCGCCGACCAGAGATCCGGGGACGCCAGCGGATCCTGACTCATCCCGCAGGCAGTGCATGCCACTGCGACCAGTAACGGCGCGCTGCGTCGGACGTTGGTCACAATCGCCACTCCCCTGTCCTGACGGCTCTGCGTTGGCGTGGGGACCGTTGAAGCTTGAATCTGAACCTACCCAAGTGACGTCGGCCAGACTAACCTTCTGCCCCAGGAGGTTGGCAATGCGAATTTACGAACTGCTCCGCGGCAAAGGCTTCGATGTCATCACTGTTCGGCCGGCGACCTCAGTGTCCGAAGCTCTCGCGCTGCTCAAGGAGTACAACCTCGGGGCCGTCGTGGTATCCACCGACGGAAAGGAAATCTCAGGCATCATGACAGAGCGCGACATTGTGCGTCGGCTCTGTGAGGGATCGGACTTTCTCGACTCGCCGGTATCGGACGTGATGACCAGCGAAGTTCTCACCTGTCGACCGTACGAATCAGTTCAGTCGCTGATGGACACGAT
>DATHIJ010000097.1:0-5129 GCA_035489975.1 Propionibacteriaceae bacterium
CCCCAACACTTGAGCGACGCCGAAGACGCGCACCAAGGTCACCGTGTTCTCCGGGACGACGCTCGCGACTTGCTCAGGCGCATATTGCTTGACCAGCGGTACGACACGATCGGCGAGCGGCTCCGCCACTGGAACCAGTGCTTCAGGATCACGGATTGCCCTGATCCCAGACGCCACAAAGTAGGAGGCCAGCATGGCCCGGGGGACAGCGCGCAGCAAGGTCATGACACATTCCTACCCTGACTGCACCCTCGCCCATCAATAGGGTGCCCGCTTTTTGGCCAAGCTACACAGCGGTGGGCGCAGCCGGAGACGCTCCCGGGTGCCGGGAAAACTTGATGGCTGGGTTTGGCGGAGCCTAAGACTTCCTGCGTCCCGGGTTTCAAGCATCTTAGGTTTTCCCGGCACCCGGGAGCGCCTCCGTCTGCTTCAGGCGCCGGACTGGACGCTCTCGCCTGCCGGGGGCCGGGGGAACGATGCGCCTGACTCCCTAGACCTTCGGCGCGCACGAGAATGGTCGGGGCTTACGGATCCGCTATGGCTGGTTTAGGCCAGACCTTGTGCGCGCAGGAGATGGTCGGGGCTCACGGATACGCTCGAATCTATGTGCGGACGTTATGCGTCCTCCGCAAGCCCTCAGGACTTGATGGAGGAGTTCGAGGTCGACGATCTGTTCGACGGCCTGCCTGGACCGGATTACAACGTGGCCCCGACGGTGGTGGTGCCGGCCATCTTCGAGCGGCGGGTGAAGGACACGGGTGAGGTTCGGCGCCGGCTCGCTCCGTTGACCTGGGGGCTGGTTCCGTCCTGGGCGAAGGATGCTTCGATCGGCTCGCGCATGATCAACTCTCGACTCGAGACAGTAGCGGAGAAGCCCGCGTTCAAGCGGGCCTTCAGCGCTCGACGCTGCATCTTGCCGGCCGACGGCTTTTATGAGTGGTATGCGCCTGAGCCGCAAGCCGGTGCCGCCACACGCGGTCGAGGCAAGCCCAAGAAGCAGCCGTTCTTCATCCACCGCGCCGACGGCGGCCTGCTCGTGATGGCCGGCATTTATGAGATCTGGCGAGACCCGGACAAGGACCCCAGCGATGATTCAGCATGGCTGCGCACCTGTTCGGTGATCACCACCCAGGCGACCGATGCGGCCGGTCACATCCATGATCGAATGCCGATGGTGATCACGCGTGAGGCCATCGACGCGTGGCTGGATCCCAAGATCACCAATCCGAAGCGTGCGCTCGAGCTGCTCAAAGTCACCGAGGCCTCGGCTCTCGAGGCGTACGCGGTCTCCACTGACGTCAACAGTGTCGACAACAACAATCCCTCCCTGCTCGAGCCGCTAACCGCCGAGCCTCAGCAGGCGCAAGATCAGGAAACGCTGATCTGATCATGGCCTCCATGGTGGAACCTGTAGATACACCGCAAGGGCCAGGCCGGTTGTTCGTCGATCTTGCCGAACAGCCGAGCTCACTGCTCGTGCTCGGCCACGGCGCAGGCGGCGGCGTCAGCGCCGCTGATCTTGAGCTGCTGGCGAGAAGCTTGCCCGCACTCGCGACGACGGTGGTGCGGTTCGAGCAGCCGTGGCGTACTGCTGGCCGTGCCGTGGGAGCGCCGCCGCCGAAGCTGGACGATGCGTGGCGTGCTGCGCTGGGCTGGCTCATGGAACAGGAATGGGCGGCGCGGCATCCGCTTCTGGTTGGCGGTCGCAGCGCCGGCGCCCGGGTGGCGTGCCGAACGGCGTCCGACACGAACCCAGCGGCGATTGTCTGCTTGGCCTTTCCCCTGCACCTTCCTGGCCGGCCAGAGAAGTCTCGCGCCGCGGAACTGTTAGCTCCCACCGCACCCAGACTCGTCCTGCAAGGCAGCAAAGACAGTTTCGGCACTCCGGCGGAGATCCGTGCGGCGATTGGGACCGCTGAAGGCGTCCACGTTGTGGAGTTGCCTGGGGCTGACCATGCCTACCGGATCGCGAAATCCTCGGCCTTCACGCCGGCTGATCTCCGCTCGACTCTAGTCGCCGAGGTGAGCCGGTTCATCGGAGCTGTCGCGGGAATATCGACACAATGACCGCGTTGCACATCACATGCCCCTGTTGCTGGACGGATGGGACGCGCAGGCGACACTGCGCACTTCGCCACTACTCTCGTACGTAATGACTATGCCCAGCGATTCCGATGCCTCCGGCGCGAGCGCGCCAAGCAGCGATGCCGGTCACGTGGAGACGGCGGACGAACGACATGCGCGTTTCGAGAGAGATGCAATGCAATACCTTGACCAGCTCTACGCGGGTGCGCTGCGCATGACTCGCAACCCGGCCGATGCTGAAGACGTCGTGCAGGAGACCTATGCCAAGGCGTACGCGTCGTTCCACCAATTCACGCCGGGCACGAACCTCAAGGCTTGGCTGTATCGGATCCTTACCAACACCTACATCAACTCTTACCGAAAGAAGCAGCGGGAACCGCTGCTCTCTGACGGGGAGAGGGTGGAGGACTGGCAGCTTGCCAGGGCCGAGTCGCATACCTCGGGTGGGCTGAAGTCGGCGGAGATGGTCGCGCTGGAGAACCTGCCGGACTCAGATGTGAAGGAAGCTCTTCAGCAACTCGGTCCGGACTTCCGGCTAGCTGTCTACCTGGCCGATGTCGAAGGCTTCTCCTACAAGGAAATCGCCGAGATCATGGGCACTCCAATCGGAACAGTGATGTCGCGGCTCAACCGAGGCAGGACGCAGCTGCGCGGCCTATTGGCCGACTACGCGCGGGAACGCGGCATCAAGCGAGCGGAGGCGAGCAGGACATGAACGTCGAACGACCTGCCGAGGACTCTTTGGATGACTGCGAGCACGTGCTGAAGCGCGTCTATGAGTTCTTGGACAACGAGATTGACGCCGCCAGCGCAGACGCGATCCGCCATCACCTTGCTATGTGCGAGGCGTGTTTGGAGAGTTTCGATGTCGAGGAGGCGGTCAAGTCGCTGGTACATCGATGCTGTGGAGGTGAGGTCGCACCGAGCCACCTCCGAACGAAGATCGTCACGCAGCTAACGGTGCTTCGCAAAACACTCTGACAGAAGCCGACGAACCCCACGGGAGGCATCCCGTGGGGTTCGACTGCCTATTCGGGTCCCTCGTCACGCGTTGGGACGCTTGCCGTGGTTCGCGCTCTTCTTCCTTCGAGCGCGCCGCTTGCGAGCGCTCTTGGCCATCTGGGTCTCCCATTCATTGTGATTGCTCGCGCAATTATGCACTATGACGGGCAGCCCGAATCTGGCGGCGCTGGCCGTCAGAGTGCAATTGCACACAGCCGTAGGGTTGCGGCATGCCGTCCATGTCGGAGATCATCTCCGAGCACACCGAGCTCTCGGAGGGCGACCACCACTGGTTGAAGCTCCTGGTCTCGGAATGGCAGTTGCTCGCCGATCTCAGTTTCTCCGACCTGGTGCTGTGGGTGCGGGACAGCGATCCCAATGTCTTCTGGGCGGCGGGCCAGATCCGCCCGTTCACTGGCGCGACGTCGCTGTTCGACGATGTGGTTGGCGATCTCATTGCATATTCACCCGAGCACCTCGTGACCGAGGCGTTCCTTAGCGGCAAGATCGTCCAAACCAGCGAGCGCAAGTTGCAGGCTGGGCTCCCCGTCGATACCCACGCCATCCCGGTCAGGGTCGGCGAGCCCGTGATTGCGGTCGTTGAGCAGCACACCAGTCAGCTGGGCATACGCGGGGCACCGAGCTCATTGGAGAAGGCCTACCTGGAGGCCGCAGCTGAGCTGGCGAGGATGATCACGGTCGGAGCCTTTCCTATTCCTAGCGACGCCACACACCTGGCGTTCAGTCCGCGGGTCGGTGACGGATTCATCCGTCTTGACCCAGCAGGAGATGTCACGTACGCCAGTCCAAACGCGCTGAGTGCCTATCGTCGGCTTGGACTTCGTGGCGATCTTGTCGGTGAGCAGCTTGCGCGCTTGACAGCGCAGCTGCTGCCCGCGGGCCCAAGGCCGGTAGATGACTCCGTGCAGTCAGTGCTGTCGGGTCGGACGGCGCGCCGTACCGAACTGGTGTCCGGGGAGGCACACCTGATGGTCCGGGTGTTGCCACTCATCGACGGCCGCAAGCGCCTCGGCGGCATCGTGCTCTGCCGCGATGTGAGCGACCTGCGAAGCAAGGAACGGGAGCTGGTCACCAAAGATGCGACCATCCGCGAGATTCACCATCGGGTCAAGAACAACCTGCAGACGGTCGCCGCGCTGCTGCGGATGCAAGCGCGGCGGATCGAGTCTGCTGAGGCAAGTGCTGCTCTGACGGACGCCATGTCTCGCGTCGCATCAATCGCGATCGTGCACGAGACTCTGTCGCAGGCCTTCGATGAGATCGTCGAATTCGACAGGGTGGCTGACGAGCTGCTCCGGATGGTCGGCGATGTGGCCGCATCGTGGGGTGGCGTGTCGGCGATCCGTGAGGGCAGTTTCGGCATGCTGCCGGCAGGCGTCGCAACCAGCCTGGCGATGATCATCAGCGAGCTCTGCCAAAACGCCGTCGAGCATGGCCTTGCGCACCAGTCCGGCGAGGTGCGCGTAGTGCCGAGCCGGTACGACGGGCGGCTCCGGATGGAGATCAGTGATGACGGCCGAGGGTTGCCCACCGGTTTTGACTGGCGGAAGTCGCGAAGCCTTGGACTGTCGATTGTCAACACTCTGGTGGCCGAGCTGGAGGGCTCTTTCCAACTCGGGCCCCGCCAGGCTGGAACAGGAACCCAAGCAGTTGTGGAGATTCCCCTATAGGCCGGGGAGATCTGCACCTTAATTCATCCCGACACGCTCGGCTGGAGCGTTGACTTTCCTCCACCGCACCGATTCGCTGGGCCAGACCTTCATCGTCCTCAGTGCGGAGGCTGCATGTTTGCACGTCGTGTTTCTATTGCCCTGCTTGCTGCTGTTCTGGCCGCAGCAGGTTCGAGTGCACCTGTGGCTACTGCAGCGCCCGAAGGCGGTCCGTTCGTTGGCAAGCACTCGCTGCGGGCACCCGTCACCGACGAAACGTTCTACTTCGTGATGGCTGACCGGTTCGCGAACGGCCCAACCGCCAACGACACCGGCGGCATCCAGGGTGGACCTAACCAGCACGGTTTTGAT
>DATHIJ010000098.1:0-2384 GCA_035489975.1 Propionibacteriaceae bacterium
CAAGGTCTTCGACCTCGAATTGCCTCTCGAGCAAGCCCCTGAGGGTTACCGGGCGATGGATGAGCGGCGAGCGATCAAGGTCCTCCTTCGCCCATGACCCACGCGTCGACCTCAACCCTGAGATGAGCATCGAAATGGAACCGATGACGGCTGCGAGAAACCAGACTCCAACCTTCGTTGGCAAGGTTGCGTTCGTGACGGGTGCCGGCAGCGGCATTGGACGCACGACATCGCTGGCGTTCGCACAAGAGGGGGCGAGCGTGGTGGTCGCCGATGTGTCCGAACAGGGCAACAAGGAAACGGCCCGGATGATCGAGGAGCTCGGCGGGCAGGCGCTCGCTGTCAGATGCGACGTCACCCAGAGCGAGGAGGTGCGGGCGGCGCTGCAGCAGGCGGTCAGCGCCTTGCCCGCCGGCGGGCCCGATGAGCTGATGCGCCTCGGGAACGAGGGCGCGGTTCGTAACCTCCAGGGCCCCATCGCGACCCAGGGTGACGCCGAGTTCCCTGCAGCGCTAGCAGCGCTGCGTGATCAGCTGGGAATCGACCGCCAGCCGCTCGCGCTGGTGGGTGGGTCTATGGGCTCCGCGGTGGTTGGGCTGGTGCTGACCGAGACCATGCCGGCTGAGGAGTCTGTCGCCGCGGTGGTATTGGTCAGTCCGATCGTGCAGCTGCGCGCCGCCGTGGATGCCACCGGCCGTCGCTTCGGCGTTACCTACCCATGGGCCCCAGACACCATCAAGATCGCCAGCAGAATGGACCTCATCGCTCGCGCCGATGAGATCGCGGGCGCTGGCCAGCCCGCTGTGCAGTTGATCGTCGGCGCCGAAGATGACCAGGCGGGCTTCCTCGAGCCCGCGCAGCGCCTACACACCGCACTGACAGCACGCTACGACAACCCTGCCCGGATCGATCTGACGGTGATACCAGGCATGGGCCACGCCATCGCGGAGGAGCCCGGCATCGATCCGGCACCTCAGATTGTCGCCGCCCAAAGCGTCGACCAAGTTGCTTGCTCGTGGCTGCAGCGACACCTGCCTTCGGGTGCTGCGTGACACTGGTATTCGTCCACGGCAACCCGGAGACCGCGGCAATCTGGGACGCACTCGTGGCCGTGCTCGACGAACCCGACGTAGTCCGGCTATCACCTCCCGGCTTCGGCGTTCCTGTCCCGCCGGGGTGGCACGCGACGCCGATCGCCTACCGAGATTGGCTCGTGCAGCAGCTCGAAGCTATCGGCATGCCCGTTGATCTGGTCGGCCACGACTGGGGAGGGGCTCATGCGATCGGCGTCGCGATGACCCGCCCTGACATGCTTCGCAGTTGGTGCGTCGACACCATTGGATGGTTCGAACCTGACTACACCTGGCACTCGCTCGCACGCACCTGGCAAACACCCGGGCCGGGTGAGATCGCCGCCGCGGAGATGACCCACAGCAGTCTGACGCGGCGGACCGCATACCTCAGCGGCCTACGCATCCCAGCCCGCATCGCCGCCGAGCTGGCATCCGGTGCCAACCGCGTGGCCGCCTCCTGCATGCTCGAGCTGTACCGGACTTCACAGCAACCCGTGATGCGCCACCTCGGCGAGCAACTTCCCGCCGCTGCTCAACGACCAGGCCTGGCGCTTTTGGCGACCGCCGATTACGGCACCGGCACTGGCGCTGCCCGCCGCAAGGCCGCCGAACGCGCCGGTGCTCAGGTCGCCGTGCTGGCTGGCCTTGGTCACTGGTGGATGCTGCAGGATCCAGCCACCGTAGCCCCAGTACTACGAGAGTTCTGGTCAGCCGCGACCTAGCGACCGAACCGATGATCACCAGCAGCAGAGGCACCGT
The DNA here is from genome assembly GCA_035489975.1 of Propionibacteriaceae bacterium. Taxonomy (GTDB): domain Bacteria; phylum Actinomycetota; class Actinomycetes; order Propionibacteriales; family Propionibacteriaceae; genus Microlunatus. The sequence continues at coordinate 1,833 of DATHIJ010000098.1, forward strand.
CGACCAGGAGGTCCGTGCTGGTGCGGCCCCAATCAACCGCCGCCCTCCAGGGCTGACTAGCCACGATTCACCCGGAGGGGGTGATGCACCACCCGCGCGGGCGAGAGGACGATGGGGTGCAGCCCATCGCGGCATCCGCAACGCGCTCAAAAGAGGAGATCATGATGAGCCACTCCACTTCACGACCGCCGCTCGAAGTCAATCGCAGCTTGATGAGTTCGGGCGTCGTACTGCTGTGTGTTGGATTCTTCTTGTGGTTGGTCGGAGCCGCACTGTCCGCGACCGCGCTCGGCCAAGCGGCAATGAAGTGGATCAACCAGCTGGAGGAATCTCCGAGCGAGATTGCCCGCAGGCGAGCCCACCAGGTCAAGGAAGCTGTCTCAGCAGGCTCGAAAGCGTGGCGAGAGCAGTCCCACTGATTGTGGCGGAGAAGGCGGAATGGCCGCCGCGCACGCTGTCCTGCGGCATGTCAGGACGTTGGCTGTCCGGCAACGAACACTCCGCGGAATTAGCACCGGCGGCTTTTGACGACGACGCTCCTGTCGCAGATGT
>DATHIJ010000099.1:0-8328 GCA_035489975.1 Propionibacteriaceae bacterium
GCGACCGCTGCGCTCCGGACCGGTTAGTGTCGTGTCCCCTAAGTCTCTTTACGGTTCGCGCCGCCCAGGCACGCACCTCGCGGCGTTCTCCTCGGTCGACATACGACCCGGTATCCCTCCCTCGTCGGCCTTGCGATGCACGCACTTGAACGACCGACGCCAACCGCAAAGGAACTTAGGCTCCACGACATTAGCTTGCGCGACGCTGTGCATGGCATGCACGCCATGTACAGCGTCGGCGTCCCACGCAGCGTGGGTTATTGACGGGCCGCGGCCAAATGAGCCTTACAGTCTCCGCACCGGTTGTCGCACGATGGTCTTGAGTTTTGACGATGCCGTCTTTCGCGGATCGCTCAGATAGATCTCATGATGATGACCGTTAAACGTCAAGTTGTGTAGTGGCATGAATTCGGCGTGAAGGTATTTCAGCTTTGGCGCCTCGTCGTCGTACGAGCCCACATGCAAAAGCTGAAGCGATCGACCCTCGTCATACCGTTCAAACCGAACTTTCGACAAAGCAGGCAACTCCTTCCTGGCCGCTGTCGCAGCAACAGCCTCCGACACCATGGTCTCCGTAATCCACTCGGGCTGCATGATCATCATCGTCCACTGGTATTCAGACTTTCGGGCATTCTCGAAGGCAGCAGGGTCCTCGGCCCACCACAGACCTTCAAGGGGCGCGACACCGTAGTCCTTTCCGAGCCGCTGCTTGCTCATGAATTTCAGGGCGTAGGAAACGCCGTAAAGCGCTGCAACAGCATCGCGGTAGTCCGTCGCAGTGTTCGGATCACCTTTGCCGTCAACCATCAGGAAATTCATAGCCGGAACCTCGATGAGCTCCCAATCGGTGTTCTTCGGGGCATAGAGCGGCGCCAAATCCTTTTTGAGATCAAGCTTGTCCATTGAAATCCTCCGAGGTTTGATCAGCCCTGACCTGCAGATTGCCCTGCAGGGCTCGTATCGACAGATTAGGCCGATGACCTGAGACTGCCCGAGGGTCACTCAGTCACACATTTACCTGTGGCCTGAGCTTGTCGAAGGCGCTTCGACAGGCTCAGGGCCCATCGGCCCAAGCGACGCCAGAATCTCGTCATGGTTTCAGCGGTGCCGATGCCGCACGCGAATCAGCGGCTTGAATGGTGTCATGCGTGCGGATCGCTTCTTCCAGCGCCACCGCCTAGCCGTGCTGGTGGGCTCGTTCTTGGCCCCTCTCGTCGCCTGCGTCTTGCTCACTCTGGCGCGCGACGCGATCGACAACACCAACGCGGCGCTGATACTTGTCCTGCTCATTGTCGGTGCGGCTTCGACAGGCCTGCGGTCTGCCGGGCTGCTTGCCGCCGTCTCCAGTGCGGCCTGGTTCGACTTCTTCCTCACCGTCCCGTACGGCCGGTTCACCATCGACGACCGTGCCGATATCGAGACCACCGTCCTGCTGATCCTTGTCGGCGTAGCGGTCACCGAGATCTGCCTGTGGGGCCGCCGCCAGCAGGCAAAAGCCAGCCGTGAATCTGGTTATCTGTCGGGAGTGTTGAGCGCCGCCGAGCAGATCGGCGCGGGATCGGCACCCGCAGCCGCAGTGATCGATCACGTTCAACAACAGCTGGTCGCGGTGCTCGGCATCGACACCGCGCGTTTCCAGGAAGCAACGAGCCAACAGCTGCCCACTCTTGAGCCCGACGGTGATGTCACCCTCGGTGTGCACCACATCGATGTCGATCGTCAAGGACTACCCACCGATTCCGAGTTGCGCTTGGTGGTCGGTAATGCAGGCGTCACGCACGGTGAGTTTCGGCTGACGGCCTCCACACACGTCGCGCGACCGACGATCGAGCAGCGCAGGGTGGCCTGCTTGCTGGCCGACCAGGTCGGCGCGGCTCTGGCCCTTGAGGGCCGGTGATCCATCAAGCACCGGTGGTCTGCTCGCTGTCGTTGAGGTAGAGCCGATAGCCCATGCCGGGTTCGGTGAGCAGGTGACGCGGGTGGGAAGGGTCGTCCTCGAGCTTGTGGCGCAGTTGAGCCATGTACTGGCGCAGATAGTTCGTCTCGCTCCCGTACTGCGGCCCCCACACCTCCTGCAACAGCTGGCGTTGGCTGACCAGCTTCCCGGGGTTCTGGACCAAGATCTCCAGCAGCTTCCACTCCGTTGGGGTGAGCCGTACCTGCTCGGTGCCGTCGCTGCTGCAGACAATCCGGTCCGCGAGCCCGACCTGCCAGCGGCCAATCGTCACCGAGGCCGTCCCGCTCGGCTGCCCGACGGCCCGCCGGGTAACCGCACGAATCCGAGCAAGTAGCTCATCGATGCCGAATGGTTTGGTCACGTAGTCGTCGGCGCCGGCGTCAAGGCACCGCCATTGGTGCCCAGCTCCTTGATCGCCTCCTGGCTGGCAACCGGTCCCCCGGTCACCGTCTGGGAGCCTCCGGCGAGCGTTGTCACGTCCGTTCCCGGGGACAGGTTCTGCACCGCGCCGCCGAGGATGAGCACGATGGCGGCGAGCACGCAGATCGGTAGCAGGACGCGGAGCGTGATCCGGGTCAAATCGACCCAGAAATTGCCCAGGTGGTCGGAGCGGCGGCGGGCGAAGCCGCGGATCACCGCCGCCGCGACCGCGATGCCGACCGCGGCGGAAACGAAATTCTGCACCGCCAGCCCGGCCATCTGTACCAGATGGCCCATGGTCGACTCCCCGGAATAGGACTGCCAGTTGGTGTTGGTCGTGAAGCTCACCGCGGTGTTCCAGGCCGTGGAAGACGGGACCGGATCGAACCCCAGGGACAACCAGAACTTGTCCTGCAGGCGCTGGAATGCGTACAGGAACAAGATCGACACTGCAGAGAAGGCAATGACGCTGCGCGCGTACACACCCCACGTCTGCTCGGCCGTTGGGTTCACCCCGACGAGGCGGTACACACCGCGCTCGACGCGTGAGTGCTTCGTTCCGGTGACCACAAGGTGCAGATAGTCGCCCAACGGCCGGTAAGCCACGGCGAGGGCGACGACCAGAGACAAGACGAAGAGAAATCCTGCGGTGGCTGTGCTCATTTCAGAAACGCTCGGGGAGGATCAGGGCAGCAATGAGGAAGGCAGTGAGCGCCACAGCGACGATCAGGCCGATGAGGTTGATCGCGCTCACAGCCGCTCTGCCCCGCGCACTACGAGGGCAAGTACGACAAATAGGCCAACCGTGAGCAACACGAACAACAGGTCAGGCACAAGCCCATCCCAATGCGGGCGACCCCGGACTCTCTAGAGCCTTGACGCGATCCATACGCCCGGGCGTAGGGATTCTTGACGACATCCCGATGCGATCCAGAGATTGAGCATCCAGTCGTCTGCGATGGTTCGAATCAGACGAACGGTGCCGGGTCTCCGCATCAGTGATCGAAACCTGGGTTAACCCAGGTTTCAATCACTTTGCATATGTTGCAACGTGTGTGAGGCGGCTGGAAGCTGGGTTAACCCAGGTTGCCGTCACCTTGCTCAGCCCTTCCGCTTCGGCAAACCGTCAAGGAGCAAGGTCAATCCGGCACCGACCAGCCAGACATCCTTGGCGAGCCCAATGCCTTCCTGGGTGGGTTTGAGGCTGCCGGGCTGCCGCATGCCCGGTGTCTTCAGATAAAGCTGAACCAACCCGGCGGAGAATCCAGCCAAGGCTGCTCCAACCAAGGCCGAAGGCAGAAACGGGATCAGCAGCGCCGCACCGAGTGCGATCTCGCCGGTCGACAAGATCTTGGCGAACTGCTCTGGCGGAATCCTCTTCAGGGGCGGAATCGCGTCGGACGCCATGCCGTGCAGGCCCTCCGCCGCCTGGCCCTCAAGGCCCTGCTTGGACATGCCAGAGTTCAGGATGTACGCGCCGGTCGCGACGCGTAGCGGTAGGTGAGCCAGCTTCATTCAGCACTCCTTGTGGTGGGTATCGCCATGCCGGCGACAATCCGTCGGATCTCAGGCAGGACGGCAGGGTAGATCTGATGCCCGCCTGGATGTGGCAGTTCTACCACCTGAGCGCCGCGCTCGCGCAGCTGGCCCGCTAGCTGCTGGGTCGCCCCGGTTTCGATCAGCGGATCTCGATCACCATTGGAGATGATCACCAAGGTTCCGGCTAGATCGGCCGCCGGAGGTTCTGCGTACGGGACCATCGCGGCCAGCAGCACCGCGCCCGCGAGCAGTCCAGGTCGCTGCAGCAGCATCGCTGAAGTGATATTGGCACCGTTGGAGAATCCGACGGCAACCAGCGTGCGCTCCTCGATCCCGTACGCCGCGCTCGCGGTCACCACGAACTCCGCGAGGTCGTCGGCCCGGCGGCGTAAATCGTCCTCGTCGAACACCCCCTCGCTGACCCGGCGGAAGAACCGCGGCATCCCGTTCTCCAGCACCGTCCCGCGTACCGAGAGCACCGCCGCACCGGGCGACAGGTGCTCGCGTAGCGGCAGCAGGTCGTGCTCGTCGCCGCCGGTGCCGTGCAAGAGCAGCAAGGGCGGCCCTGCCGAACCCACGTCGGCTGGCAGGAAGACATGCGGCCGGTCGAGGCCGGTCTCGGTGTTCACGGGATGTCCATGTCGAGCTGCAGCGGCGGCAGGGCGGCGGCAATCTGGTCGCGGTTGGGTTCGAGCCAGGGCGGCAGCTTGAGGCTGCGACCCAGCTCCAGCAGCGGCTCGTCGACCGCGAAGCCGGGCGCATCGGTCGCGATCTCGAACAACACACCTCCCGGCTCACGGAAGTAGATCGACGTGAAGTACTGCCGATCGATGATCTGGGTCACTTGAACACCGCGCGCTACGAGCTCCTGCCGCCACAGCGTCTGCGTCGCCAGATCCGGTGCGCGGAAGGCTACGTGGTGGACCGTGCCACCGGCCTGCCAGCCGCGGTCGCGTACACCGGCAAAGACATCGACCAAGGTGCCGGAACTGCCACCGGCCATCCCGAACCGTGACCGCTCCCCCTCCTCTCCGGTCAGGCTCATGCCGAGCAGGTCGGTCAACATCGTTGCCGATGGATCGAGCTGCCGCTCCGACAAAGTGATCGCATGTAGGCCGCGGACCGCGTGCTCGGCCGGGATGTCGGCGACCCCGTCCCAACCGGAGCGGTGGTCACCGTCCGAGGCGACGAGATCGATCACCATGCCGTCAGGGTCACGGAAGGTGAGGACCTCTTCCTGGTCGCGGCTGGTCGGCGCATCGGTGTCGATCTGCAACCCTTTTAAGCGCTCGTGCCACCAACCGAGGGAAGATCCCGGCACGCTGAATGCCGTTGCAGTCGTCATACCGGCACCTCGACGACCCTGCGGGACGTCCGGCCAGGGAAAGAAGGTAAGCAGACTCGACGGGCTGCCATGCTCGTCCCCGTAATACAGGTGGTACGTCTCGGGCGCGTCGAAGTTGACTGTCTGTTTCACCAGGCGCAGCCCAAGCGCTTTGGTGTAGAAATCCACATTGGCCTGGGGGTCAGTGGCGATAGCGGTGACGTGATGTAACCCGTGCGGGCTGACCTGCGTCATGATGATCAGTTCCTCTCTCGCAGCGGTTGCTTACCCCAATACGCCTGACGCACCAGGTAACTCACATCCTCCTCGGTGAAGTGCCGGGGGTTGGCGACCGGGGCCTCGGCGACGGTCTTGGCGACCATGTCGATGGCGTCGAGTTCAAAGCCCAGATCGGCCAGGGAGGCTGGAGCCTCGAGTTGGGTGGCCAGCTCGTACAAGGCGACGCCGACGGCCTCTGGCCCACCTCCTCCCAACGCGCGAGCGGCCCGGCTGAATGGGACTAGTGCCGCAGGCGCGTTGAACGCAGCCACGTGCGGCAGCAAGACGCTGTGTACGGCGGCGTGCGGTAGGTGATATGTGCCACCCAGCACGTGGGCGAGCTTGTGGTGGAGACCCATCGTGGTGCTGCCGAGCGCCCAGCCGGCGAGCCACGCACCGCGCAGTGTCTCGGTGCGGCCCTGGAGATCATCGGGTCTCCTGACAGCACGAGGCAGAGCGTGTACCAGCGCGCGGATGGCATCCTCGGCGAGATCCGATGACTGCGGAGTGCTGTCGGGTGCGTACAACGACTCCACTGCATGGGCCAGAGCATTCATGCCGCTGGCGGCCGTGAGTTCGGCCGGCATCGAGACCGTGAGGGCCGGATCGTAAACGACTACGCGCGGCAGCACTTGCGGGTCGCGGCCTGTCGTCTTTCCACCTTGATCGGATTGCCCCCAGATGGGGGTCATCTCGCTGCCGGCATACGTTGTGGGCACTGCCACGATGGGTAATCCGGAATCCCGAGCGATGGCTTTGGCGAGCCCGGTTGCCGAGCCGCCGCCGATGGAGACAAGGACGCCGGCCGTTACGTCGAGGGCCGCTTCGAGACCCCGCGCGACGTCCGCGAGGGGCACGTGCTGCACTACGTCTGGAATCCGCCAAGCAAGATCATCACCTAGCTGAGCGCTCACCGCCGATGCGGCGGCGGACTCGTGGCGACCGGAAATGATCACGATTCGGGTGCCGAGCATGCGAGCCTCGGATGCGACTTGCCTAAGACTTCCCGGCCCGAACACGACCCGGACCGCGCGGTCCTGCAGGACGGGAGCTGAGTAGCTGAACGGCTCCCCGTCAGCTCCTGGCAGCTCCACTGATCTTTTCCTCGCCTCGACGCAAGCCTTGCGGTGGCTCGACACCAGTTCCCACAAGGTTAGAACCGCCCAGCGAGTGGGCATCCTGGCAGGGTGCGTATTCACCTCGACACAGATTTCGGTGGCGATACCGACGACGCATGCGCCTTGGCCATGTTGCTCGGCTGGTCCGGCGTCGAGATCACGGGCATCACTACCGTGGCCGATCCGGGAGGGCGCCGGGCGGCGTACGTGGCGTATCTGTTGCAACTCGCTGGTCGTGACGAAATCCCTCTGGCCGCCGGGGCGGAGGTTTCGTCAACGACGCTTGACGGGGCGGATCCCGTCGATGATGAACGGCATTGGCCGGCAGACATCACTTCTCGGCCGTCGCCGCCGGGTGCTGCACTCGACTTGCTCGCCCGGAGCCTTGACGCCGGGGCGACGCTCGTCGCCATCGGTCGGTACACCAACCTGGCGCTCCTCGAGATCAGCTGCGCCGGCAGCCTGGCCAGAGAGCCGGTTGTCGTCATGGGTGGCTGGTTGCATCAGCCCGCGCCAGGCCTCCCGCAATGGGGGCCGGGCATGGATTTCAACGTGCAATGGGATACGCGAGCCGCCGAGGTGGTCGCGGCAACTGCTCGACTGACCCTGGTTACCCTCCCTGTGACGCTGAACGCGCACCTTCGTCGCACCGACCTGCCTCGCCTGAGGGCTGCTGGACCACTGGGACAGTTGCTGGCCCGGCAGAGCGAGGCGCACGGACAGACGCATCAGATGGAGAAGCTAGGTCGCGGACATGCTGGGTTGCCTGACAATCTGCTGAACTTTTCAGTACGACCCCGTCGCTTGTGCCGTAGCGCTTGGCTGGTCGGCGGCAAGGGTCGAGGTCATGCGGATGCGTCCGGTGCGGCGGGACGGCGTGCTGTCCTTCCAGACTCATCCCGAAGGCCGGTGGACGAAGGTTGTCGTTGCTGTGGACGGTGCCGCATTCCGCGAGACATGGCTATCCGCAGTTGAGAGAGCCGCACGCAACTCTTCTTGATCATGAACACTTTCAGACAGACGGGAACGATCCATCCTCGTTCATACGTCACGTCACGCGTTTCTCCGCACGAGGCGGCAAATGAACGCCATATCGGCAGAATCGCCCGATATTCGTGGCCGTGTGCGGAGAAAGGTCGAGGGCCACATCCGGCTGATCATGCTCGCGATGTACTGCCGCTTGGTGCTAACACCTGTGTGGCGAGGAAGGCCTCCCATGTCCGGTGGCCGACAGCGCGGCTTGGGGCCAGGTTGGCACCAGACCGAAAGACTCGGGCCGCCTTGCCCGGGGTCCACACAGGCATGATCAGCCGGTGTTTGCCGCGGGCGTGGAGGTAAGTACGGACCAGCTCGGTCATCTCGTACACGCGCGGGCCGGCCATGTCAGGCACCAGCCCGGATGGCGTACCAAGTGCAAGTCCGACAAGCCGCTCCGCCACCTCACCGGCATCGATCGGCTGAAACTTCCACCCAGCCGGCACCGGTATCACCGGCAGCCTGGCCATCTGCTGCACGAGCAGCAATATCGACTCATAGAGCTGGGTTGAGCGCAGTGTCGTCCAGGGCAGGCCAGAGTTCGCCACCACCCGCTCAGCTGCAAGCTTGGACTCGAAGTAACCGAACATCGCGCGATCAATTCCGCTGCTGATCGGGATCCGGTCGGCCCCGACGACGGAGATGTGGACCAGATG
>DATHIJ010000100.1:0-2244 GCA_035489975.1 Propionibacteriaceae bacterium
CGCTGCGCGATGCGGCGCTGCTCGGATGGACTTCGGCGAATGGGCCACCCGCCTGGAGTTGCGGTGTTACGGTGCCCGGGTTGTTCGTCGATACTCGGGGGGGTTCATGGCACGACGGATGGCAATGCGGTTCGCCGCGGCGCTGTTAGGCACCTCATTCATCTACACCGCAGCGGTGTTAGCGCCGATAGGCTCGGCACTGGGAGCGCGAGCGGCGGAAGCGGCGATCAACACCTGCCCGACGCCGAAGACCTACGTACTGACAACGGTGCCTGCGACCTTCAAAAAGAACGTCGCGCTTACGTTCGACGATGGTCCGTCACCAAAGTGGACACCACAGGTTCTGGACATCCTCGAGGCCAACCACGTGCGCGCGACCTTCTTCATGATCGGTCAGAACGCACGTGCAAACCCTTCGCTCGTACGGCGGGTACTGGCGGAGGGACACACGATCGGAAACCACAGCTACAGCCACCCGAACCTCACAACGTTGTCCACCACTCAGCAGCGTGCATCGATGGACAACGGGACGAAGTACATCTCCGCCGCGATTGAGGGCGGCTATAAGCCCTGTTTCTTCCGGCCACCTTACGGCTCGTATAACAGCACCACCATTAACCTGGCGCGCAATCGGGGCATGAGTGTCGTGAAATGGTCAAGGAACACGAAAGACTGGGCCGCTCCGTCTTCTCTCAGCACGTCTTTCCAGAAGACGATCGTCGCTAATGCGACCAGCCCGCTGAGCTCCCACCCCAATGTCATCATGCACGACGGCGGCCCGAGTGCCTACCGCCAAAACACGGTGGACAGCCTGCAGCGAATCATCACCTTCTACAAGAGCCGCGGCTACAAATTCACTAATCCGGCTGGCGTACAAGAGCCGCGGCTACAAATTCAGTAATCCGGCTGGCGATAGGCCCTCAGCGGCAGGAATCCGGTTCCTGACGGGCACCGCGCCACTCTGCCAGACTCAGGCTGCTGTACCCAGTTTGCCTACTCTGTGCATGGCATGCACGCCGTGTACAGCGTGAGCATCCCACGCTGCGTGGGATATTGACTCGGGCGAGACCAGATCCTCTGCTCAAGTCGCACTGGCCAGAAAACTGGGTTAACCCACTTTCCTGTCGCCTCACACAGGCTGCAACTTGTGTGAAGCGGCAGAAACCTGGGTTAACCCAGGTTTCCGACGGATACGAGCGGCGTCCAGATGCCAATCGGCCGGATCCCGTAACAGGATCCGGCCGGTTGGAAGAAGTTGCTACTCGAAGTTACTACTCGTTGGCGGCCTCAGAGCCTTCGTTGAAGCCGTCGACGATGCCGCCGAACTCCACGGGCGGTACGTCCGGAGCTGCCGAACGGGGTGTCCCGGTGAAGGTGAACGGGTGCTCTGAACCCGGATCAGCCACATCGACCACGACGATCTCGCCAGGCTTCAGCTCGGCGAACAAGATCTTCTCGGCGAGCAGATCTTCAACATCGCGTTGAATCGCCCGACGCAGCGGCCGAGCTCCAAGGACCGGATCGAAGCCACGCTTGGCGATCAACGTCTTCGCGGCGGGCGTGAGCTCGATGCCCATGTCCTTGTCCTTCAGCCGGATCTCGATCTGGGCCACCATTAGGTCGACGATGCGCTCGATGTCCTCCTGACTGAGCTGGCGGAAGACCACGATCTCGTCCACCCGGTTGAGAAACTCCGGACGGAAGTGCTGTTTGAGCTCGTCGGTGACCTTGGCCTTCATCTTGTCGTAGCCACCGTCGGTACCGCTCGCCCCGCTGAAGCCCAGGGAGACACTCTTGGCGATGTCCCGGGTGCCCAGGTTGGTCGTCATCACGATCACGGTGTTCTTGAAATCCACCACCCGGCCTTGGGCGTCTGTGAGCCGTCCCTCGTCAAGGATCTGCAGCAGCGAGTTGAAGATGTCTGGGTGAGCCTTCTCGATCTCATCGAAGAGCACGACGCTGAACGGCTTGCGGCGTACCTTCTCGGTGAGCTGGCCGCCCTCCTCGTAGCCGACGTAGCCAGGAGGCGAGCCGAACAGCCGGGAGGCGGTGTGCTTCTCGGAGTACTCGCTCATGTCCAGCTGGATCAACGCGTCTTCGTCGCCGAACAAGAACTCGGTCAGCGCCTTGGTCAGTTCGGTCTTGCCGACACCAGACGGGCCGGCGAAAATGAACGAGCCGCTAGGCCGCTTCGGGTCCTTCAGGCCAGCCCTGGTACGACGGATCGACCGAGAGAGCGCCTTG
>DATHIJ010000101.1:0-4995 GCA_035489975.1 Propionibacteriaceae bacterium
AACTCCCTTGCGGCGGCTATCCTCCGCCGACCAGAACCGGGCTGGCTCGCCTCAACCTTAACAGGTTTGGGGCGAGCTCAGTCCGCGTCCTCTAGTCGACGAAGGGGCCGTTGAAGTAGGGCTGCTCTCCGTACGGCTTACCGGCCATCAGCAGGTACCTGGTCCCGGGCACGGCGTCTTCGACAACGAAGGTTTCGCCCGGTCCCATTAGCACGAGCTGACCGGCCTCCGCCCGCGCTCGGCTGGGGCCAAATGAGGCTGCGCCGTCGAGAAGATAGGCATAGCCCTGGAACCCGGCCGGCACGTAATGCTCCGTTTGGCCACCGCGTGCCAGCTCAACATCGAGGATAAGCCCCGGCGTGCCGAGCTGCACGCGCGAGCCTTCGCCGACGAGAACGCGGTGGGTAGCACCACCCTCCTGGGTCAGCGCCATCTCCTCCCGGTGCTGGACTATCGCGTAGGGTTCGCTCCCCTTGTCCTTTCGCGCGAGGTTGACCCAGAACAGGACCGTGCGTACTTCCTCATCCAGGCCCTTAGTGAGTTGGTCCGCGCCTATCTTCTCGGCGTGCCGGGCACCACGCCCAGTCCTGAGGAACAGGAGCGAGCCCTCGGGCAAATCCGCTCTTTCGATCGCGCCGCCGGGGCCGGTGGTGTGGCCAGTGCTGCTGTCGCCCTTAAGGATGTACCAGAGGTTGTCGAAGCCTCGGTGCGGGTGCTCGGTGTCCATATTGGCCATCTTCGAAGGTTGCAGGCTCGTTTCGTGCAGGAGGATGAATGGGTCGGACAGCTCGTAAGGCACGTCGCGCGCCGGCAGGGCCTCCCAGACCCCAAGACCCATCATTGGTCGCAGCCAGCGGTCGCTGACGAGTGCTGCCTCGCGTAGTTTAGAAGTTGTGGTTGTCATTTTGTCTTTTCCTCTCTGGCCCACCACCTGCGTGGCGTGGCCCTTCGTACTTTTGTTATTGGGACCTAGAATCCCAGCTTCTCCTTGACCAGGATGACGTGGACCCTGTCGGCCAAATATTCCCTGTAGAAGATCAGCTCCTTGCCGATGAAGCTGCCCTGGCCGTAGGCCAGCTGGGCGCGCTCATCCTCTAACGGCAGGGCATACTCCCGAATCCGGCGCATTGCCTCGTCCAGGCTCGGCACGATCTTCTGGCTGCCTACCACCCAGATGACTTTGCCCGCGCCGGAGGCGTAGGGTCCGAGCTGACTGCCGCTCGCCGATGCCACGACCACTTCGCCTTGCTCAGTGATCGCGTGAACGCTGCCAACGACGACGTCGGGTCGAGCCCCGAGGGCGCGCATTTCGTCCCACTGCGTCGCCATGTCCATCTCCCTGAGGACGGCACGCAGCGATCGCAGCCTCGTTGAGTCCTCGATAGCGCTCGGCAGACCAATCTCCTCCAGAGTCTGCGACGTGGCCGTGAATACTTCGGCGTCGTCCGGGATCAGCTCCAGCGCGAGTCGGTGCGCATCAGCGCCCGTCTCGACGATCTGGGCATTCATGCCGTTTTCGGTGAGGCGGGCGGCGGTTATTCCGAGTCTTGCCTCTGAAGCGAGGGCGGCGTACCTGAGGTTTGGTGCGACTTCTTGCATAGACTGAGTCCTCCTTTGTTTGTTACTACTTGTAACTAACCTCATTTTCTGTCACTCTAAAAAAGAAAGGAAGAAGGCATTTTAATGTGCCCAGGGAACAACGAGGGAACCATCGGACAGCTCCACGGCACCGATGAGTGCGTGAGCATCAATGAGGTGCTCACCCGAGTCGGGGACAAGTGGAGCCTTCAGGTCATCTCTCGGCTCGGGCAGGGGACGCTGCGGTTTACAGAGCTCAAACGCTCCGTCGACGGCATCTCTCAGCGCATGCTCACGCTAACGCTACGGCAGCTCGAACGAGACGGCCTGGTGGAGCGTACCGTCTACCCGACTGTGCCTCCGAAGGTGGAGTACACGCTCTCAAACTTCGGCCGAACCATTCTGATTCCGGTCACCGCGCTCGCGAACTGGGCACTCACCTACCGGCTGGACATCCAGGCCGCGCGGGAGGCGTTCGACGGCCGGCAGCTTGAAGTCTCCGGAACTAAGCGGAGCTGAGCGTTACACTCGCTCCCTTACACGGCTATTTACCGACGACTGAAGCCAGGCGAGCTGCGGCCGCCGCGCAGGCGGCGCCGGGATCGGTGACCTCTTTCTGAGCGATCCGTCGGGTCACCCGCACAACCTCTCCACCGAGTGTCTTCAAAGGCTCTTCGATCTGAGTGTTAGCTGCACGACCGGTGTCCTCGAACGCCTGCCATGATTGGGGAATCGGGATGACCAGGGGTACCGCCCAGGCTCTCAGTGCTCGGACGATGAACTCCATCGTATTGATCGCCTGGAGGCCCTGAGTCCCGCCGGCCACGCTTATCAGACCGATCACCTTGTCGGTCAGGTGCGGAGGCTCACGGTCGCCCAACAAGATTAGCCAGTCCAGGGCGTTCTTGAACGAGCCGCTGATGCTTCCCTGGTAGAGAGGGCTGCTCCAGATCATCCCATCCGCCGCGAAGACCGCCTCGACGAAGCGGGTCACTGACTCGGGTACGACGTCCGAGCTGGGGTCGTACATCGGAAGATTGAGTTGGCGCAGGTCGAGCAGATCAACCTTCGCCCCCGCGTCTGCCGCACCGTCAAGCGCCACTTTCAGAGCTGCGCGACTGCTTGAGGCCGGGCGCAATGAGCCGCCCAAGCCAGCGATGCTTACAGTCTTCGCCGGGTCTGGCGTGCCACTCGCGCCATTCATGAGCCGTCTCTGAAGCCGACAGTGATGTGCGACCCATCGCAGAAGGGCTTGTTGTTGGAGGCGCCGCAGCGGCAGAGGGTAACTCGATTTCGGATCTCATAGGCCTGCCCGTCTGCCGATTCAATGGCGATCCCACCCCTAACCCAGATCGGGCCGCTCACCCCGGCTACCGGGTCCTGGACGAGGCCGATCGAAGGGTCGAAGACCGGCTCATACGGTTGCCTGGTGGCCTTATCCCAAACCACAAGCCGCCCGGACGGACAATGACCGCTCTGGTGCTTCACCTTCTCTACGGCGTCGGGATCGTCCGTCTGCTCGATTAGATTCCAGATGCTGCCGTCGGGATCGCAGAACCGACCGCTCGCGCAGAGCGGCTGAGCGTCGGTCAGATCCATCACCGGGCCTTCAAAGAGTTCGGCTTGGTCAAGATACGGAGCCCTCGAGGCCGTTTCCGTCCCGTCGAATGCGACCTTCAGGTGCGTACTGTCACAGAAGGGCTTGTTCGACGACTGCCCGCAGCGGCAGAGCAGATACACTTCGTCGACTTCGAACGGTTGCCCCTCGAGCCACTCCCTGGATCCACCCTCCGCGTCGCTCTCTATCGTCTGGTTGGCGAGTGGGATCGCGCCTTCGACTTGGTAAGGGCCGTTCCGGGTTACGGTCACCTTCATCCCAGCCGATCCGCCGTTTGTCTTCTCGATCGTCATGACTCCTCCTTCACAATCGGGCTATCTTGTGGAAATCGTAACAAGCTCGTCAAGCCGGGCTAGGCGCCGGGCTCACGCGCTGGAGCGGCGTAGCGTTCGCAGTGCTCAGCTCCGTCACCGGGTTGAGCGCCCACGCTGGAGCGCATAGTCCGCGACTTCTTCCCACGCTACCTGTACGGCCGTGAAGTGGGCGGGCGTCGACAGAGTCTCCAGAACGCTCGCGCCGTCCATCAACGTGACGGCCATCCGAGCGCGTCGAAGACCGCCACGGGGTCGAGGTAGTCGCGCCAGTGAGTGACCTTGCGATCGGTGATCGTGAGTACCGAGATGTACCGGTTGGTGTACGGGGCCCCGGTCGAAACGACTCGGCCTTCGGAGGCGTACTCGAGCACCACGACGCCGGTCTTGATGTCGTGATGGACCGCGAGGTCGTGACATCGGTCTAGGACGATCATGGTGCCGTAAGGGCGGTAGAGCTCGGCGACGGCCTTGCGGCCTTCGACGCGCCTTGGGTAGCCGGGAGTCGTGATGATGTAGTCGAAGATGACGTCTTCGGCCAGCAGGTCGAAGAAGTGCCCACCATCCGCAATGCCTTCGAGGCCCTTCTCGATGATGCGAAAGAACGGGTCGAGCGCCTTGAAGTCGTCGAGGTCGGTGATCGTCGTCGTCATGATGGGCCCCGTCTATGTCCACGCCTGCACGGTTCGCCGGGCGAAGTCAACGAACTTGATCGGCGGCGCCCCAGTGACCTTCTCGACGTTGTCGTTAGGCCGGGAGCCCATTCCGGAGGCGATGGTCTCGGAAGGAGCGTTCGTCATATCTTGAGCGTTGTGGGGTTCGGGGCAACTTCCTGCATCGTTACCAATCCTTCCTCTGTTATTACTTGTTCCTAAGACCATCTTCCTGTAACGATCCAGGAAAAGGGAAGAAGGCATTTCAATGTGCCCGAGTAACAACAAGGGAACTGAGGGACTGCTTCACAGCTCCGCGGAATGCGTGAGTATCAATGAGCCAGGGCCTGCTCAGGCGACAGCCCGGGCGGCCTTTTCGATGAGAGCAGCCACGGCACTAGGCTGTGACACGTAGATCGCGTGACTGCCCGCCGCCTCCACAACGGTCGAACCCGCGCGCCCGGACATGAAGCGCTGAGCTGGCGGCGGGATCATCTTGTCGTCGGTGGCGACCAGGTACCAGCTCGGCTTGGTCTTCCATGCCGGTTCGTTGATCGTCCCGCCGAGCGCTTCCACACCCCACGGAACTTGCGAATCGGCCATAAACGCGGCCCTCTCTGCGTCCACGTCAGCTGCGAATGACGCGGGGAACTTTGCTTTGTCGAGAAAGAGGTAGCCATCCACTGGGGGGAGGATCGGCGGCACGGGCGCCTCCGGCGGTGGATCCTTGATAAGGGCTGACACCGACTCGCCTTTGTCGGGCGCAAACGCAGCGATATAGACAAGTCCGGCGACCTGGGGATCGTTGCCCGCTTCGGTGATGACTACTCCGCCG
>DATHIJ010000102.1:0-3353 GCA_035489975.1 Propionibacteriaceae bacterium
CATCTCCAGGCCATGGGAGTGGCGCCCCTCCTCACCGTAGCGCCGCATGGCCGCCTGCATGGCCAGAGCAGCGTAACAGCCCCGCACGGCGTGATCTTCGTGCGCCACGGGCGCCCCGAAGAGGGCCATGATCCCATCGCCCATCACCTGGTTGACGGTGCCCTCGTAGCGGTGGACGGCTTCCATCATGAGCTCGAGGACGGGATCGAGGAGCTTCCGCGCTTCCTCGGGATCGCGGTCGGCGAGGAGCTCCATCGAGCCCTTGAGGTCCGCGAAGAGCACGGTGACCTGCTTGCGCTCGCCTTCCAGCGCGGCCTTCGAGGTGAGGATTTTCTCGGCGAGGTGTTTGGGGGTGTACGACTCGGGGCTGGCGAAGCGGCCCGGGGGCTCGGTGGTGAGCGCGGCGCCGCAGGACCGACAGAACTTCTTGCCCGGCGTGACAGGAGTGCCACAGCTCGGGCAGGCCGCCTCGAGCCGGGCGCCACAGTCCTCGCAGAAGCGCGCGCCCGCGTCGTTCTCAGTCTGGCACCGGGGACACCTCATTCCGGAGGCTCCAGGTAGCCCACCTGCTGTGCCCCGACGGCGAGCGGCGCGGGGAGCAAGATGGAACCGAGCCCGATCCTAAGCGCCCAACCCTTCATGGGACAGCCTCCCCAAGGCGCCGCAGCGCCTCCTCGAGCAGGGTCCGAATTTCCTGGTCGCGCGCCAGCCGCGCTTCAGCCTCTCGCTGTCGGCTGCGCTCCCCTCGGCACGCTGCGGAGCAGGCCGTCTGCTGGCCCTGAAGCTCCTGCTTTCGGCAGATCGGGCACTGTCGGGAGCCTATCATGGGCCTCGGTGCGGCGTGCGCACGCCGCTGGGGCGGGACCTGGCTGTCGAGGAAGGTCGGTTCCATTGGCGGGCTACGGGCTTTATTTCCTGTTCGCAAATCCGCTGGGCGCTGTTTGACGTTATATGGGTTGATGCTTGATTGTGGCGTCGGCAGTGAACATTTGACCGTCTGGCCTGATCCTCCACTGGACAACATGGCCAGCGAATGAGCGACGACTGCGTCCTACGCGAGAAAGCCCGCGAAGTGATCCAAGCCGGGAAGCTGCCTAACCGCCCCCCGGAGCGTAGCTGGGGAGGACCAGGCGTCGGGGCTGACTGCACGATTTGTAGTGTGCCTGTGAAGCGTGACGAGCTTGAATTCGAGATTGAGTTCGCCCGAAACGGCAATGATGACACCCGGAATACCTACCATATCCATATCCGCTGCTTCGCGGCCTGGCAGCACGAGCGACAGAACCTCGAACATGTAGCAGGGGCGGGTTCTTCCGGCGATCAGAGTGATCCTTCACCCGTGCCCCCACTGGCGGCCGCGCCGTCGGAGTCAACCTGAGTGAGCTCCCGCGTGTTGACCGGAACGACCAACGACCGCATAATGCCCGGCTGTGGCTGCGCAACCTCCAAATCAGGACCGGCAGCCTAACCCCGAGACGATTCTTGCCGATTTGCTCTACGCCAACAAAGCGAAAACGCCCATTCCCGAGAGCGACTGGGTCGAACTCGTCCAGTCCATCGCCCGAGGCGACCAGTTGGCGCTGCATGCGCTCTACACGCAGACGCATCGAATCGTGTTCACCTTGATCATGCGGATCACGAGCAATCGGGAAACGTCTGAAGAACTGACGCTAGATGTGTTCCACGATGTGTGGCGACGAGCGTCGTCGTACGATCCGGCGGGCGGGCCAGTTGTCGGATGGATCATGAATCAAGCGCGGTCCAGAGCGATTGACCGGTTGCGTTTCGACCAGCGGAAGAAACGGGCGTTAAACGATCATGCGGACAGTCCACTTATGGCGGCTTCGAGTGGCCCCCAAGAGGCCTTCGACGTTAGAGAGCAGGGCCAGCTCTTGCGACGGGCTTTGCAGGTACTCACACCGCAAGAGCGACAGGTCATCGAAACCGCATTTTTCTCCGAGCTGACGTATGCCGAAGCAGCAGCACAATTGAATCAACCCCTCGGAACCGTGAAGACACGAATCCGATCCGGATTAGCAGCACTCCGACAGGCACTCGCCGGAGCATTGAAGGACCGATGAGTTCAGGATCGGGCAACCACGATCGGGACAGCCTGGAATCGGTGTTCCTGTACGCCTTGCAGGTCCTTCCCTTGAGCGAACGTCTCGTCGTGGAGGCTCATATCTCCGCGTGTGGGGATTGTCGGCAGGAACTGGAAACGCTTCGTCCCGTCATCCGCGCCTTCGTCTCCTGGCCAACCGATGTGCTGCGACCGGCTGCATCTCTGTGGGAACGCCTTGCGCAGCGAATCGCAGCGGAGACGGGCAAGGCGCCGGTGATGTCAGCGCCTCCGCGACTGGCTGAACCGGAATGGGAAGAAGTGGCGGTTGGCATCTCCTGCAAACTCCTCGCAACGGATACAGAGAAAGACCGCGTCAGCATGCTCGTACGGCTCGCGCCGGGAGCCACCTATCCGCCTCATACTCACTCCGGAATCGAGGAGTTGTATCTGCTGCACGGCGAGTTGATGATCGACGACAAGAAACTCTACCCTGGGGACTACAATCGGGCGGAGGCTGGCAGCGCCGATCAGCGTGTCTGGAGCGAGACCGGCTGTACGTGCGTTCTCCTCACCTCCACCCGAGACGTCCTTCGCTGATTGTGCTTCGTGGTCGTACTGCCTCGCTTCCATGCGGGGCCAGCGGGGACTATGTCGACCTAGGCTCCCAACCCCTCTGCCCCTGCCGGTACTGCGTGGGTGGCGTGCATCAGGGCGGGAGCAGGGGACACGGCTAGGGTCCGGCAACTCCAGGGCCTTCGCAACCGCTTCGGCGGCACGAGGTGGTACCTGTCGAGGCGGCGGTGCCGCTGCCCTGGCGAGGTGACGGTACACGGCTCCCTCTAGCTCGACTACGGCTCTCGTCAGCGCGAGCGTCTCGGAGCGTGTCTGGTCGCCAATGGCTGGCCCGCCACCAATCGAGTCCTCCCACAGCTTCACGATCTCCGGATACGCCCTCTTGAAGTGCGTGGCGAAGGTCGCCCATGGGCGGTGCTGTTCCGGCGTGATGATCTGGTCATCGAGGAGCTTGTTGTAGAGCGCATTGACGCGGAGGAACTGAGTGGAGACGTAGCCAACCTGCATTGCAGCTTCGACCTTGCGATGGGGCTCCGATTTCTCTGCCAGGAGTTGAAGGACGCTGCCAATGGCCTTCCGGTACTTCAGGAGAATGAAGAGGACGATGCCCGCTGCGAGTGGCGCGGGGGAGAGCAGAACCTTCAAGGTCTCCACCAGGACCATGGGCGGGAGTGTAGGCGAGCCGGGGAGGGAAGGCCAGAGGCGGGGAGCTTGTGCT
>DATHIJ010000103.1:0-3050 GCA_035489975.1 Propionibacteriaceae bacterium
TCGGTACGGTCGCAGCGCGAGCTGCTGCAGTCGACACAGCCCGATCCTGAGTCACAGTCGGCGCTGCCGCATTTGGATGTGGACGCCAATGAGCTCGCGCTGGTCTACCGCGCGCGGGGGATGGAGCCAGTGGTGGCGGAGGACCACGCACGTACGGTGTTGGCCACGCTGCGTCTGGATGCGGTCGCGCCCGAGGCGGCAGGAGTCGACCCGCACGAAGCAGTCGGCTCTGCGTGGCGGGCGGCCCTCTCCAGCTTCTGCTTCTTCGCTGCCGGTGCGGTGGTGCCGGTGCTGCCGTACCTGTTGGGGGCCTCGGGGTTGGTCGCGGTTGTCGTGGCCGCAGCCCTGGTCGGCATCGCATTGCTCGGCACCGGCGCGGTCGTCGGTCTGCTGTCGGGCGCCTCGCCACTCAAACCGGCGCTGCGGCAACTCGGAATCGGCTACGGCGCCGCGGCTGCCACGTACCTGCTGGGTCTGGCATTCGGTGCCACTGTCAGCTGAGCCGCCGGCCGGACTGTCGGCCTCGGGAGCCCGTCGCCGCCCTGGGTGACGTGTGCCGCGTCCGCTTCTGGTGACGTTTGCCCCGTCGTCGCCCTGGGTGACGTGTGCCGCGTCCGCTTTTGGTGACGTTTGCCGCCTCATGACGGCTGGTGAGTGTCATATTTTCGTTCCGAACCCCCGCGGGCCATCTCGAGACGGCCCGCGTCGGATGCTGGCCGCCATGGTCCCGTGATCAGGATTACCCCGAGCGACGATGCGTCAGGCGCCGAAGATCTCCTTCGCCACTGTGACAGCGGACATCGCCCGGGGCCAGCCGGCGTAGAACGCGAGGTGGATGATGGCCTCCTTGAGCTCGGCCTCGGTCAGTCCGTTGTCCTTCGCGCGTACCAGATGGGATCTGAGTTGTTCGGTGCTGCCGTTGGTGACGAGCGCCGCAACCGTGACGAGGCTGCGGTCCCGCTTTGACAGCTCTGGGCGTTCCCAGATGTCGCCGAACAAGACGTCGTCGGTGAGCGAGACCAGCTTGGGTGCGAAGTCACCGATCGCCTTCTGCGCGGGGGTCTGGGCTTGAGAGTCGGTCATTTTTCAGTCTCCTTCATGATCAGGAACGCGGCCGCAGCTTGATCGTGGCCGATTTCGCCTCAGTGGTCAGGACCGCGTCGACGTAGCTTGCGGGATAGCGACGGTACTTGGCGCGGTACGCGGCATCGATCGCGGTGTTGGCTTCGTCGGCGGCGTCGACAGCGACGAAGGTGACGTCTTTGTCGACGCCGCCGCAGTGGATGTGGCCTTCCTGGCGCACCTGCGTTCGCCGGAACCAGCCCGACGTGCGTCCGTTCACCGGTCGAACGTAGAGGTCTTCGCCCTGGCGTACGACCCAGATGATCGTCGGGTTGCGCAGCGTGCCGTCGCGTCCCAAGGACCTGATTCTCAGTTCGTCAGCCGCACCGATCTTCGTCAGCTCCTCGCTCGTCCACCCGCTCATCGGCGCGTCTCCTTTTGTGATCCAGGGCATGTGTCGATTACGTCCGCGTACCTGGACGTACCAAGGAAACCAGGCGACGGTGCGGGTGTGGGAGTGCCTGTCCATCCAGGTAACACCAGACCCTTCCACCGCAGCGCGCGCGGTCGTAGCGTCATGTCGTAGACAGCCGCTGCTGGCAGCACCGTGTCCCGCAGCTGAACCGCCCGTCGCAACCTTTGCAGAAAAGGAATTGATCATGGAGTACCGCCGCTTGGGAAGCTCTGGCCTCAAGATCAGTCGTATCGCGCTCGGTTGCATGAGCTTCGGCGACGCATCGCGCGGCTTCAGCGAATGGTCGCTGGGCGATGAGGAGGCTCAGCCGTTCTTCCAGCAGGCTATCGAGCTCGGCATGACCTTCTGGGACACCGCCAACGTCTACGCCATGGGCAGCTCCGAGGAAATCGTCGGTCGAGCGCTGAAGAAGTACGCCTCCCGGGATGACATCGTGCTCGCGACCAAAGTGAACTTTCCGATGCACGAAGGTCCGGGCGGATCAGGTCTCTCGCGTAAGGCGATCATGGAGCAGATCGACGCCTCGCTGTCCCGCCTCGATACGGACTATGTCGACCTGTATCAGATCCACCGGTTCGACCGGAACACGCCAGTCGAAGAGACCATGGAGGCCCTGCACGACGTCGTGAAGGCTGGCAAGGCGCGTTACATCGGCGCGTCGTCTATGTGGGCCTGGCAGTTCTCCAAAATGCAACACGCCGCTGACCTGCACGGTTGGACCCGATTCGTCTCGATGCAGGACCAATACAACCTGATGCAGCGCGAGGAAGAGCGAGAGATGTTCGGTCTGCTCGCTGACCAAGGAGTCGGAAGCATCCCTTACAGCCCGCTTGCCAAGGGCAGGCTGGCCCGGGCCTGGGGCGAACACACCAAGCGCTTCGACGTCGACCCCGTCGGCCGCCGGTACGACATCGAGGGCGACCGGCCCATCGTCGAAGCGGTCCAGAAGGTCGCGGAGGCTCGCGGTATCCCGATGGCCCACGTCGCGCTGGCCTGGGTGCTGAAGCACCCGGTCGTGACCGCTCCAATCGTCGGACCCACCAAGCCACACCATCTCCCCGACGCCGTTGCGGCGCTTGACGTCCACCTCACCGACGACGAGATCCGCACGCTCGAGGAGCCGTACGGTCCACATCTGCCGACTGCTTTCTCATAGGCATCGGTGGTCACCATTGGAACGCGCTAGGCGTCCGCCATGGTCACGGGATCCCGGCTTCTTTCGAGTTCCAGCAGAATCATTTTCCGTTCCAGCCCGCCGCCGTACCCAGTGAGGCTGCCATTGGCACCGATCACCCGATGACATGGAACGATGATCCCGATCGGATTGTGGCCGTTGGCCAATCCGACCGCACGGAAGGCTCCCGGCGAGCCGATCTGTTCGGCGATATAACCGTATGACCTGGTCTCTCCGTACGCGATCGTCAGTAGCGCTTCCCAGACACGTCGCTGGAAGTTCGTTCCGACCAGATCAAGCTCGAGATCAAACTCTCGGCGCTCGCCCGCGAAGTACGCT
>DATHIJ010000104.1:0-5856 GCA_035489975.1 Propionibacteriaceae bacterium
CTGAGGTGTGATGGGGGTCGGGGGGGACTCACCTGCAAGGCTCAGCTGGGAACACGGGCTGCGAGGACCGAAAGCACACGCTCACTCACCAGCGCCGGGGAGAGGCCGTACTTGGTGAGCATGAAGTCGTTTCCCGCTGACTCACCCCAGGTGTCATTGATACCGATGCGTTCGATGCGCGGCGATGGGCCTGTTGCGGTGAGAGTCTCCGCTACGAGGCCACCGAGACCGCCCATGACCGAATGCTCTTCCACAGTGACGACGAGGTCGTGGCCGGCGACGCTGTCGCGCAGAGCATCCTCGTCCAGTGGCTTGATGCACGGCACGTGCACCACGGTCGCGGCCACGCCTTGTTCGGCAAGCTGGACAGAAGCTGCCAGCACCCGGGAGACCTGAGGACCTGTCGACACCATCGCAACGTCGGTGCCTTCCCGAAGGCGGTAGACCGCTCCGGGGGTGAACGTGTAGTCGGCATCGAAAACGTCGGGCACGGCGTCGCGCACGATCCGCAGGTACACCGGTCCCTCATAGGCCTGCGCCCAATCCATCATCGAGATCAGCTCGGCTTCGTCGGCAGGGGACAGCACGGTCATGTCGGGCATTGCTCGCATGATCGCCAGGTCCTGCACGTCGAGGTGGGTCTTACCAACAGCGCCAATGAGTAGACCTGAGTACGAGCCGACGATCTTGACATTCGCGTGGCTCTGCGCCACGAGCATTCTGATGGGATCGATCGCTCGATGCGTGAAGAACACAGCGAACGAGGAAGTCCACGGCACGTAACCGACGCTGGCCAGACCTGCGGCGGCGCCGACCAGATTCTGTTCGGCGATGCCCATCTGGAAGAAGCGCTCAGGGTGGGCTTTTGCGAACTTGTCGACCTTGGTGGAGTTGCCGAGATCACCGTCGAGGACGACAGTGCGGGGATCGGTGGCGCCGAGCTCGACAAGCTTGTCGCCCCATACATCACGCATGGCCTTCACGCCTGGGCTCCGTCCTTGCTGGTGGGGTAGTTGTCGAGAATCTCGAGCTCATCGGGTTCGAGCTCTCGGCGGGCCCTTTCGAAGTCGTCGGCGGTTGGGACAATGCTGTGCCAGGTGTAGACGCCTTCGGCCAAGGACAAGCCCTTGCCTTTCACCGTGTGCGCGATGATGACGGTAGGCCGGCCTTCGTAGTCGCCCGCCCGAGCCAATTGGTACGCGTTCCGGATCTGACCGTAGTCGTGGCCGTTGATCTCGACCACGCGCCAGCCGAAGGCCTGAAACACTGCGGCCAGGTCTACCCCGAACCACGGATCGCGACGGTCGCCGCGGTCGGTCAAAGTCGTCTCGACCGAGGACGGCAGGCCGAACTGCTGGAGACCGTTGCGGTCGACAATCGCCGTCAGGTTCGACAGCTTGTAGCGCGACGCAACCTGGACCGCCTCCCAGATCATGCCTTCCTGAATCTCTCCGTCACCCAGCATGACCCACGTATGGAAGTCCTTGTGGCCCATCCGGGCTCCTAGTGCCATGCCGACTCCCACGGACAGGCCCTGACCCAGTGAGCCGGTTGAGGAATCCAAGCCCGGCAGGCGGGTCACGTCGGGATGCCCCTGCAAGCGGGAGTTCCCCTTGTCGAAAGTCGCCAACTCGTCCAACGGTAGGAACCCGCGCAGCGCGAGGACGGAGTACAGGCCGATGGCGGCGTGTCCCTTGGACAACACGAACCGGTCGCGGTCGTCCGCTCGGGGGTCCGAGGGATCCACTCGAAGCTCTTCGAAGTAGAGCGTCACCAGCAGGTCCATCATCGACAGCGGACCGCCAATGTGCCCGGCCTTGGCGTTGGTCACGGTCTTGATCACCTGCCAGCGGGCCTGCTGAGCTAGGGACGCGAGGTCCGGTTGGGTGCCTGACGCGTCATGGACAGCATTGTCGGTAGTCAAACTAGTCACCTGATCTCGAAGAAACGGAACCAACTTGAAACATATCGCATGACGGACGACATGTCCATCCAGCGATATTTCTAGACCGGAATGTCGACCCACCGCCGCTCTGCAGCGGATTGCTCAACCGCATCCAGCACCTCCGACACTCGCCATCCCTCTTCGAAGTCGCCATCGGCGCGACGATTCTCAGAGATGGCGTTCAGCCATTCGTTGACCTCGATCGTCTTGAGCTCGTGAACGCCGAGCGGGACCCCTGCGAAGGGCCAGAAAGCGCCGTAGTCTCCGTGACCCGGGCCGAGCTCGATCTCGCGGTAACCCTTGCGGTCGACGGGGTCGCCGGTCAGATACAGCCGCAGCGTATGGATGTCCTGCTGAACGAACTGGAGCGCGCCCTTGCTTCCGACCAGCTCGATGCTCTGGTGGTAGGTGCGCCCCGTTGCCACCCGCGACGCTTCAATGTGACCGCTGGCGCCGTTCGCGAACTCGACCAGGAAGGTCGTCGCGTCGTCGTTCTCGACCGTACGCCTGGGCGCTTCGAGATTGGCGCCGCTCCCGTACCCGAATACGCCGGTGGGCTCGGGACGGGTCTTGACGAAGGTCCGACTCAGACCTGCGACGGAGCTGATCGGTCCAACGAGGACGTGTGCGAGAGAGATGATGTGCGCACCCAGGTCGCCCAGCGCGCCGGTCCCGGCCAGCTTGCGCTCGAAACGCCAAGTGAACGGCACGTCGGGATCTGTGCACGCGTCGAGAACGAACCGGCCCGAGAATGTCCAGATGTCGCCGAGAACGCCCTCTCGCAGCAGTCGTCGCGCTTCGGCGATGGCCGGGTTGCGGAGATAGTTGAACCCAACGAGGGTCTTCACGTCAGCTTTGTCTGCGGCCTCGCACATCTCCTTAGCGTCGGCCGCACTAAGGGCCAGCGGCTTCTCGCAGTAGACGTGCTTTCCGGCCGCGATCGCAGCCATCGCGACCTCCTTGTGCAGGAAGTTCGGCGTGACGATGTCGACGACGTCAACCTCGGGGGCGGTCACCGCCTCACGCCAATCAGTTGTCCAGCGGTCATACCCAAGCGACTCGGCGCCGCTCCGCGCTAGATCCTCCTTGGCGTCGGCCAGGATCGCGAAGTGCGGACGGAACGGCGTCTTGCCGTACACACTTTCTACGTTGCGGTACCCCATGGTGTGAGACTTCGCCATCAGCCCGCTGCCGATCATGGCGACGCCGAGCGCGGGTACAGATGAGTTGACTTTCTGCAGGGTCATCAAAGACTCCATGTCTCCGGCCGGGCCCTTCTGGGTCCAGCGGCTATAGGTGCTGTCAACTCGCGTCCCCGACCAGAATGCTGGGATTACCGTTGAGTGGACATTGCGTCCGTACGACGATACATTGATGCCTGACCACCTAGCAAGCAGCCTAGGCAACCACCAGAGGCTCGACAGAACCGGGCTACAGCACGTTCACTGACAACTGGAAGGTCAGACGACTTCATGAGCACGCCGCAGATCTTGCGCAAGGGCTGGAACAGCATTGATCCGTCCGACGCGGGCTGGACCTACGTGTCGTTCGCGGTCGAGACTCTGGCGGCAGGTGAGTCGCTGACCTTGCCGTCCAACGGGCAGGAAAGGGCCTTCGTCCCGCTGTCCGGAACCGCTGAAGTCTCCGCGGCCGGCCAGACCTGGACATTCGGAGGCAGGCCGAGCGTGTTCGCCGGCCTGGGTCACTGCCTCTACATCTCCCGTGACACCGAGGTGACACTGACGGCCAGCACGGACCTTGAGATCGCGATTGCCGAAGCGCCGGCTACCGAGAAGTTCGCGCCGGTTTTGGTTACGCCTGACGATATCGACATCGAGCTCCGCGGCGGTGGCAACGCCTCGCGGCAGGTCGGGAGCCTGATGCTCCCCGGATTTCCCGCTGATCGGCTGCACGTCATCGAGGTCTGGACGCCTGGCGGCAACTGGTCGAGCTACCCCCCGCACAAGCACGAGCACGACCAGGAGGGCGAGTCGGAACTCGAGGAGACCTACTACTACCGCCTCAGAGATCCCGAGAACGGATGGGCAGTGCAGCGGGTCTACAGTCCCGAACGGGACTTCGACCTCACCCAGACGGTGCACGACGGAGAGCTTCTCCTGATCCCGTGGGGATATCACACCACCGTCGCAGCCCACGGTCACGACCTTTACTATCTCAACGTTCTCGCAGGCCCCGCACCCAAGCGCACCCTGCAGGCTTTCCAGGACCCCTGCCTGAGGGCCACCCAGGATGTGTGGGAGAGCGTTGGTCTCGACAGCCGACTTCCCCTTATCCCTCGCTACCCGAACTCGCAGGGCTGATTGCGTGCCCACCAACCCCTTCACAGCGGAAGGACTCTCAGTGCCCAACTCCAACCCCACCCAACGGCTCACGGTCGGCCAGGCCGTCGTCCAGTTCCTCGCCGCCCAGCGCGTCGAGCGCGACGGCGACACCCAGCCTTTCTTTGGTGGCGCGATCGGCATCTTCGGCCACGGCAACGTCGCGGGCATCGGCCAGGCCTTGCTGCAGTACCGCAAAGACTTCCGGCTGTACCAGGCCCGTAATGAGCAAGGCATGGTGCACATGGCCACCGGCTACGCGAAGGCGAAGAACCGCCTCGGCGCGATTGCCTGCAGCACCTCGATCGGCCCTGGGGCGACCAACATGATTACCGGTGCAGCCACCGCGACGGTCAACCGGCTGCCGGTCCTGTGCCTGCCCAGTGACATCTTCGCGAGTCGCCGGACCGGACCGGTGCTGCAGCAGCTGGAGTCCAGCTTTTCCTGGGACTCTTCCGCCAGCGACGCTTTCAAGCCCGTTTCGAAGTACTGGGACCGGATCAACCGACCTGACCAGCTCCCCACCGCGCTGCTCGAGGCCATGCGGACCTTGACCAGCCCCGCAGACACCGGCGCGGTCACCATCTCCCTGCCGCAAGACGTTCAAGCCGAGGCCTGGGACTTCCCCACCGCCCTCTTCCGCGAACGGACCTGGCACGTACCCCGAGCCCGTGCCGATCGAGCGGCCCTACGCAGAGCCGCGCAGGTG
This sequence comes from Propionibacteriaceae bacterium, assembly GCA_035489975.1. Classification (GTDB taxonomy): domain Bacteria; phylum Actinomycetota; class Actinomycetes; order Propionibacteriales; family Propionibacteriaceae; genus Microlunatus. The sequence goes on from DATHIJ010000104.1 coordinate 4,994, forward strand.
ATCGGCGCTGCGAAACGGCCCGTCATCATCGCGGGCGGCGGCGTGATCTATTCGGCCGCGACCGCCGAGCTCGCCGACTTCGTGGCCAATACTGGGATCCCGGTTGGGGTCACCCAGGCCGGCAAGGCCAGCCTCCCGTACGACCACCCGCAGATGGTCAACGCCTTGGGCGCCAGTGGCTCGGTATTCGCCAACGCCCTCGCAAACGAGGCCGACGTCATCATCGGCATCGGCACCCGCTACACCGACTTCACGACCGCCTCGAACACGTTGTTCACGAACCCGGACGTCCAATTCGTCAACATCAACGTCACCGAGCTCGACGCGTACAAAGAGTCAGGGCTTGCCGTCATCGGCGACGCCCGCGAGACCCTCACTGAACTCGCCGACCTGCTCAGCGGCCACACGGTCGATCCGTCCTACCGGTCCGAGGTGGAGAAGGCCGCCGACCAGTGGCGCGACGAGGTGGATCGGATCGTCGAGGTGCAGAATTCCCCCACCTTGTCTCAGGCCGAAGCGATCGGGATCGTCAACTCGGTCGCGGGCGACCATCACGTGGTCGTCAACGCGGCCGGTTCCATGCCGGGGGACCTGCACCGGCTCTGGCGGCCTTCCGATCCCAAGGCCTACGACTTGGAGTACGGCAACTCCTGCATGGGCTACGAGGTCGGCGGGGCTTTGGGCGCCAAGATGGCAGACCCCAGCCGCGACGTCTTCTGCTTCATCGGCGACGGCACCTTCCTCATGGCCAGCCAGGAGATCATGACCGCCGTCCAAGAAGGCCTCAAGCTGACGGTGCTGCTGGTCGACAACTACGGCTACGGATCGATCGCTGCGCTGTCGGAGACCCGCGGCTCGCAAGG
>DATHIJ010000105.1:0-3913 GCA_035489975.1 Propionibacteriaceae bacterium
CCTGGTGGGTAACTTCCCGCAGGCCTTCAGTCATGTCCCGCTGATCGACACCGCGCGTGCCCTCTCGGTTGACGAGGGTCCGAACTACCCGCGGCAGCAGGAGAAGGCGGCTACCCCGGTTCCGGGGCGTGAGGAAGAAGAGGCCCCGGTCGCGTAAGTATTTAAGACGATAGTTGTCGCATTTTGGGATGCTTTCCAACATTTGTGAGCTCAGTGCGCCTCCTGGGAATGATCTTGTAACGCGTGATCATCTTCTCGATTTCGATCTAGTCGAGCGTCCGGGCAGGCCGATGTACGGCGCGAGCGCCGTCTCGAAATGGGTGATCTCGCAGAGCCAGTCGCCGGCCCAGGGCCGGCGTTCAGGCTGAGACTCCGCGCTGGGTTTGCGCAGCCGTTACGGCGAGCAGGTCCACCAGGTCGTTCATCGGGTCGCCGGAGTGCCCCTTGACCCAGCGGAAGTTGATGTTCCCCCGGGACCGGACCTCGGTCACCAATGGCTCCCAGAGATCCCTGTTGACCACCGGCTTCTTGGCGCTGGTGAGCCAGCCGCGGGCCAGCCAGCCCTGCCACCACCGGTCGCGGAAGCAGTTGACGACGTACGTGGAGTCGCTCACCACCAGCAGCGGGCCGTCCAGTGCACGTACGGCCTCGAGCACTGCCTGGATCTCCATTCGCTGGTTCGTGGTGCGGGGCGACCCGCCCGAGCCCTGCCGGCCGTCCTGGGTCGCCCAGGCCCACCCGCCAGGTCCAGGATTGCCGGAGCAGGCACCGTCGGTTCACACCGATAGAGCGACGACTGGTTCCGGGATCGGCGGTTGAGCATCGCCGGCGACGTCGAACAGCCCGGGCGGGCAGCTCACGTGCGCCCAGCGGCGGGATGCTGCGGCTCCGGTGTCGGTGATCTCCTCGCCGGGGGAGATCTGCCCGCCGCACACTCCGCAGGTGGTTGCGTATCGCGCAGTCAGGGGCATGCGGCCAGGGTAGCGATGTCACCGAGCTTGCCGCAGCGGTGAATCGCCGACCCTCAGGTGCTCGTGAGGATGACGAGTTGCTGAGTCGCGCGGGTCATCGCGACGTAGCGGTCGACGGTTCCTTCGATGCCTGTTCCGCCAGTGCCATTTCCAAACGCGTCTGGGTCGATGAGGACGACGAGGTCGAACTCGAGGCCCTTCGAGTGTTCGGGGGTCAGCGACCGTACGCGCGACGTCGCCTTGAACGTGTCATCCTCAATGCCATTTGCGTCAATGACGCAGGCGATGCCCTCGGCGTGTGTGGCGAGCCAGGTGTCGAGGATCGAGCTCAGGTCGGATGCGGGTCCGTGGACAACGGGGACACCGCCGCTGCGGATGGAGGTCGGCACGTTGGCGTCGGGGAACACGGCCCGGATGACCGGCTCGGCTTCCGCCATGACCTCTTCCGGCGTGCGGTAGTTGATGCTCAGTGGGGCCACGTTGAAGTTGTCGAGCCCGATCCGCTCCAGCCGTTCCTGCCAAGACTCGGTGAACCCGTGCCTGGCCTGGGCGCGGTCACCGACGATCGTGAAGCTCCGGGACGGGCAGCGGCGCAGCAGCATCTGCCACTCTGCGTCGGTCAGCTCCTGGGCCTCGTCTACGACGATGTGTGCGAACGGGCCCGCGAGCCGGTCCGGATCGGTGCTCGGCAGTGCGGCCTGGTCGACCAGGATCTCCCGTATCCGTGGTTGACGCAGCATCGTCACCAGGCCCTCCCCGTCGTCGTCGGCCTGGATCAGGTCGTCGACAACCCGGTCCATGTACGCCCGCTCGGCGGCGACAGCGGCCTCGCGCCGGCGCTGGCGTCGGGACGCCTCCGGGTCGCCGAGCCGCAGCCGTGCTGCATCCAGCAGCGGCAGGTCGGACACGGTCCAGGCCTGGGCATCGTCGCGCTGCAGCTTCTTGACCTCATCGCTGGTGAGCCAGGGAGCGCACCTGCAGAGGTAGGCGGGCACCGACCACAGGTCTCCGACGAGGTCAGCGGCCTCGATCAGCGTCCACGCTCGGTTGAGAGTGCCGTTCAGCTCCGCATTCTGGAGCAGCGACCGGCGGAGCAGCTCATCTGGCACTTCTTCGTCTGCGTTCTGGTCGATCAGGTTAGACAGCAGCGCCTCCCTGACCTGCTCGCGAGCCTCGTTGTGCGGCGTACCGGGGTCTGGCGCTTCGAACGCCTCGGCCCAATCGGCGGGACTGACCCAGATGTCGGCCCACGGGGTCTCGACCATCAGGCCCTCGGTAGGGGGTTCCTCGTACAACCTCACAGCCGGCTCGATCGCCTGCACCATGTCCGCGGACGACTTCAGCAGCGCCACGTCCGGGTCGATCTCGTCCGTTGCCGTGGCTCCCTCAGCAACGAGATCCCGCAGCGTGCAGATCTGCACGCCCTCCTCTCCAAGACTCGGAAGGACGTCGGCAATGTAGGCCAGGTACGGACGGTGGGGACCGACGAACAGCACTCCACCGCGTCGGTCGCTGAGCCGAGGGTCGGAGTAGAGGAGATAGGCAGCGCGGTGCAGAGCGACGACGGTCTTCCCCGTACCCGGACCGCCTTCAACGACGAGTGCCCCGCGGGAGCTCGCACGGATGATGGCGTCCTGGTCGGCTGCGATCGTGCTGAGCACGTCTCGCATGCGGGGCGAGCGGCTGCTTCCTAGGCTGGCGATGAAGGCGGACTGGTCGTCGAGTGCGGCGTGCCCTTCCAGCCCGTCAGGGGTGAAGACCTCATCCCAGTAGTCGCTGATTCGACCTCCGGTCCAGCGGTACCTGCGGCGACTTGTCAGGCCCATCGGGTTGGCGTGTGTCGCTGCGAAGAACGGCTCAGCTGCGGGGGTGCGCCAGTCGATCAGGAGCCGACGCCCCGTACTGTCGGCGAGGCCGAGCCGTCCGATGTACGCGGGCTCAGGGCTGTCTGTGTAGACCATGCGGCCGAGGCATAGGTCGAGACCGAAGCGACGCAGCAGGCGCAGGCGAGCGGTCAGCCGGTGAATCTCCAGGTCCCGGTCCAACGCCTTCCGGCCCGTGCCGCCGGGAGCCTTGCGCTGGGCGTCGAGGCGTTTGGACAGGTCGGCGATCTGCTGCTCCAGGCTCTCCGCGACGGCTGCCAGGTGCTGCTAATCCCCAGCAATCAACGCCGGGTCGGCCTTGGCGACAAGGTGCTCGGGAAGGTTGAACGCAGTTGTGGCCAGGGGGATCACGTCATCATCTCCGATATCGATATGAGGTCACGCGTAGTCGTTTCGGAAGAAGCGTCTGCCGGCGCGACGTACGGCTCAGCGCGGCAAACAACTGGTTGCCTAGATGCCCGGGGAGTCGCGGCGGCCATAGACGGATCCCGCACTTTGCACCCCACCTCCGGCACCTTTCTCGGCTTCGAGTGATGATTCTCCGCCGCAACAGGGGTCTTGCGGCAAGCCCCCCAGTTCGCTATAGATTGAAAATGGCGGGGAGTCTTCTTCGGAAGCATTTCGAGTAGGCCCTACGACCGGACCGCATTGATCCGGTCCTGGAGGTGGGCCTCTCAGTGAACTTTGACCGTCTGTCCGAGCGGCTGCGACGTGCGGTCGACGCGCTCCCGCTCGAACCCGGGCTCAGGGTTCTCGAAATCGGTGGCGCACCCGGAGCGGCCGCACGGGAAGTTGCCGCGCGGGTTGGACCGACCGGCCACGTACTTGTCCTCGACCGGTCTTCAGCCGGCATCGCGCGCACCGAGGCGAACTGCGCCGACGAAGTGTCAGCCGGCGTGCTGTCCACGCTGAAAGCCAACGTGGAAGACTTCGCGCTACCCGCCGGAGTTGCGCTCTTCGATCTCGCCTTCGCCTGCCGCGTCGGCGCACTCGACGGTCGCCATCCCCGCCTGTACGAATCCGCACTGGCGTGCATTGGCCGTGCACTCACGCCGACAG
>DATHIJ010000106.1:0-2380 GCA_035489975.1 Propionibacteriaceae bacterium
TGGCCTGGCAATCCGAAGGTATCGGTCGCTGTTTGTTGCGCCTGGTTGTTGTGCTCTGGGGTACGACGGCCTTTGGTGCCATACACACGATCGCGGAGTATGTGGCCATGATCATCTTCAGCGACCGCGATTGGGACACGCCTCCCGGCACCGGGTACATCACAGTCGCCGTCATCACCATCAGCGCGATCCTGACCGTGATCATGACCCTACGGAGACCACAGAGCGATGCCGACGATGATCCGCGCCCTGGCCACGAGTCAGAGTTGCGCACGCTCGCCTGAGCGCCGGTAGTCGCTATTAGGTTGAGCCCGTAGCCAAACTCGCTTATTTCGGAGCTCATTGCGGTACTGGCTTACCCTGTTACGCATGGCGATTCTGGTGCACCGCTACGACGCGCCCGATCGATTCGTGGCAGGAACAGTTGGTCAGCCCGGTGAACGGGCGTTCTTCCTGCAGGCCCGGGAGGGCAATCGCATCACCAGCGTTGCCTGCGAGAAGCAGCAGGTCTCGGTGCTGGCCGAACACCTGGATCGGGTGCTTGACGAGGTGCTGAGGCGAAGTGCAGGCGACATCGACGTACCCCCGGCATCGGTCGAGGCGCGGGATACCGATCCCTTGGATGCGCCGATCGACGAGGAATTCCGTGTCGGCACCATGACCATCGCCTGGGACCCAAGTATTCACCGCATCATCATCGAGCTGTTCTCCAACGTCGATGTCGAGGAGCAGGAGAGTGCGCCGGAAACACCGGCAGCGACCGCGGAGGAGTCCGACGAGATTGACGCGGACGAGGTCATCGTGGTCAAGCTCACCCCCTCGTACGCGCGGGACTTCGTGGCTCGCGCTCAAGCCCTGGTGGCCGCCGGCCGTCCATCATGTCCGTTCTGCCTGCAGCCGATGGACCCGCATGGGCACATTTGCCCGCGGGCTAACGGCTACCGTCGGCCGCTGTTCGACTGATGTGCTTTGACAGCCGATGATCTTGGTCGCCTGAGCGAGGATGGTGACGCTCGGCCGCTCCATCCCGCGTTGACGGCGGAGCTGGGGCAGGCAGAACTGCAGATTACCGGCCGTCTGCTGCAAGCATCGAACGCTACCTTCTTGGCCGAGCTAACAGTCGACGGTCAAACGGTCGAGTGCGTCTACAAGCCGCTGGAGGGAGAGCGTCCGCTCTGGGATTTCCCGCACCGCACGCTCGGCCTCCGGGAAGTGGCCGCGTACGAGGTGTCCCGGATCGGCGGCTTCGATTGCGTGCCGGTCACGGTGCTTGCCGACGGTCCGTTCGGGCCCGGGTCTCTTCAGGTCTGGGTCGACGTCGACGAGGCGGCCACCAACCAGCTCGTTGATCTTGTTCCGAGTTCGGCCGTACCCGACCATGGCTGGTTTGCATCCCTGGAAGGCCTTGATGCGAATGATCGCCCAGTGTCGGTGATCCACGCCGATGTTGCTGACCTCCGGCTGCTGGCCGTCTTCGACGTCTTGATCAACAATGCTGATCGCAAGGGAGGTCACATTCTCTCCAGCGCCGGACGAGTGTTCGGAGTTGATCATGGTGTGAGCTTCCACACTGATCACAAACTGCGGACACTGCTGTGGGGGTGGGCAGGGGCAGAGCTGAACCGGCGGGAGCTGTCCGCCGTGCGAAAAGCTCGGGACGAGGCACCCCAACAGCTCGGCAGGTTGCTTAGTGATCAAGAGATCGCGGCGTTGGTCCACCGCGCAGACCTGTTGCTCAGCCGACGCCGGCTGCCGCGACCACGGGGGGAATGGCCATCCATCCCATGGCCTCCTTTCTGAGCTTTTGGCCGACTCGCACCCGGATAGGGTGACGCCATGCAGGCTTGGAGCTCCCGCCCGGCGCCCTCGCTGCCGCGGTCATCGGACCCACCTCCGCTGCAGGCATTCGACACCGCGAGCCAAGAGCTAGTGGATATCGGCCCTGCCACCGGGACAGCACGCATCTATGTGTGCGGCATTACGCCCTACGACGCGACACACATCGGCCACGCAAACACCTACGTCGCCTTCGATCTGCTCAACCGTATGTGGCGCGACCGCGGGCTCCAGGTCAATCACGTCCAGAACATCACCGATATTGATGACCCGCTGCTGGAACGTGCCGCCGCTACCGGCACGCACTGGGCCGCACTCGCAGAGGAGCAGACGCGGCTCTATGGCGAAGACATGGCGGCACTCAATGTCCTGCCGCCGCGGCACTACGTGGGCGCTGTCGAGTCGATGCCGTTGATCGTGGACCTGATCGAGCAATTGCAGCGGGACGAAGCCGTATATCCAGTGGACGACAACGAGTTCCAGGACTTGTACTTCGCACAGGCGAGTGACGCGGAGTTCGGGTCACTAGCCCATCTTTCGGAGG
>DATHIJ010000107.1:0-3144 GCA_035489975.1 Propionibacteriaceae bacterium
CGTGCCTCGATCGCGGCGTCGGGATCCCCAGCGAACCATGCCGACTCCGCCAAAAGCCGCAGATCTGCAGGTGAGACTGGCGTCTCCGAGTCAGCCTCTTGCAGCAAATCGAAGGCCTCGTGCCATGCGTGCCGGCGATACGCATCGCGACCCCGCTGAACGCGATCTTCGATGAGCTGACTCATCTGGCTCCCTGTCGGCCCGGAATGGTTCAACCTTACGACGCTCCGCAGAGTCCAAAGTTAGGTGCTTCCCTCCGCGGCAGGCAGTGCCAGGGATTCCGACGATCTGCCGCTAAGTGCAGCTTGCCGGGAAAGGCATGGTTGATCCGACTGGGCCGCGGTTGCGGCAGAAGAGCAAACCCTGCGTGTGCAGATCGGAGATGATGCCGGACATGGCATCGGGATAGTTGGTGTTCAGATGGCCAAGGACCACCCCGCCGGACTTGGCCGACCATGGCGAGTTCCGCACGATGGAGCGGATGCTGGACGTGCTGCGGCGGCTGCCATTGACGTATTCCCAGTCGCGCGTATCGATTGTCCAGGTACAGATGCGATAGCCAAGGCTGCTGGCAATGCTGGACACCCGGGAGTCATATGCACCATACGGAGGCCGCAACCGATTGCTCTTGATGCCGTTGCGAATCTGTGAGCTCACACCTGCGTCCGATAGCCGAGTCAGGTCGGGGTGGGAGTACGTGTGGTTGAGCACCCAGTGGCCCTGCTGCCGCAGTGTTGAGACGATGCTGGGATATTTCTCGGCTTCCTGGTTAATGAGGAAGAACGCCGCCCGAATGTTGCGCGACTTCAAGTAGGAGCCGACGCTGGTTGCGCGATAGGGATCGCCGTAGGCCCAGTCGTCGAATGTCAAGAGCACTCGGCCGGAGGTGTTGCCACAGCGTGACTTGGAGTAAGTGGCGGCTTGTGCCGGGGTGGTCTGAGCAGCTGTCAGACCAGCCAGTGCGACAGCCAAAGCCAAGGCAGCAACCAATCTTCGCCACATATGGGCCTCCCCCGGGGGCCTCGTGAAGCCGACAGCCATGCTGCTGCCAAGAGGGCAGCATAAATGTGATCAATCTTGGTTTTCGGAGATTCGGGATTTCGGTATTGACACCCGAAGGCCGATTGGCCTGGAGCGAAACCCAAGATCGCTTAGCCGTTTACTGTGTCCGAGGGGGACTTGAACCAGTTGAACGGCCGCTCGACAAGCGGGTGCTGACATCTTGAGCGCGAAAATGGATCCAGGAGGGCCCGGTTGCACGCCGCTTTTCGGGATCGGTGCGCTCTAGGAGCGCACGAAAGCCGGGTCTGATTCTGACCCGGGCTCACTCCCGTGGGGGTTGAGCTCGGCCACGAGTCTGTGGATCCGGACTGCGGGAGCATGGATCGAGAAGGCGTTGCGCTGGCGAGGTCCTGACAACGCCAAAGTCCGGTCTTCCGGCCATCCAGCTCCGCCGTGTTTCGCGCGGTCCGGTCCATCGGTGACGAAGTCAGAGACGCAGGAGCCGCTGGAGCCATGCGGGGGTGACGATGAAGGCACCGGCCCTGAATGCCGCGATCCCGATTCTCGGTAGGTCGGCTGAGGATCAGAAGCAGATGAAGCGGGGGGGGGCCATTCGGGCTGGTACTTCGCGTTGGCTCGGTACAGCGACTCGATCTGCCAGAACCTGGACAGGCTGAGAAGCACGTCGCGCCAGAGCCGCAGACCGGGCTCGGCTCCGAGCCGTTCGCCGCCGGGCGAAGACGCTGCAGAAGACCGCGAAGTTCAAGGAGACCTGCGTGATGCCGAGCTTGGTGGCGTCCCTGATGACGCCTGCGACGAGCTGTTCCACGACCCCGTTCTCGGCGGTACGGTCGCGGCGCATCAGGTCCAGCCACAGGCCGTCGTCCCCCCAAGGCACGAAGTGCAGCAGTCCACGTAGCGCGCCGTGGCTGTCGGTGGACATTGCGACGACGGTGCAGCCGTCCTCGGGTGATCCGCAGCGGCCCAGGGCCATGGAGAAGCCGCGTTCGACGGTGCCGTCTCGCCATTGGTCGGCCTTGATCTTGATAGCTCGCGGGTGTGGTCGTCGAGGTCGGCTACGCGGTGGCAGGTCACGGTGAGCCCGGCTCGTGTGCAACGTGCGATCGCCTGGCGGACACCGCCAGCGTTGATCAGCGTCCTCGGCTTTGTGAACATGCGAACCGTGACGCTGCGGGCGGCTGTGAGTGCTTTGGCCTGAGCGCGGGTGGGCGAGGGCGGCTGGAAGCTGTCGTGTTCCCCGCACATCAGCAGAACATCTTGTGTCACCTGTGCGCTTCCGAGGTGGTCGGCGTTCATACCAAGGAACAGTTGACGACCTCGATCGGTCAGTCGCGCGCGGGTCCGCACACTCCAGCGCATCAGCCGTCTGCGCGGCAGCATCGTCCGGACCGGGCCGCGCATAACAATAGGTAACCGGTGGAGCCAGTCGAAAACGGGTGGCCAAGCGACCACGCGATCGATGCGCGGTTCCCGCCCCGCGGCCCGCAATGCCCAGTACCGCCCTGACCGCGTGGCGATGCTGAGGTTGGACACCGCGGCCGCGAGCAGATCGAGCACCTCGCGTCCCCGTGGCATCGACTGAGGAAACGAGTCCCGCTCCTGCCCGGGAGAGCTGGGGTAGGAGAACACCGGCGGGCCGCCGCCGCTCGACGGCCGCCGCCTGGATAGCCTGCGGCCGATGCACGCCTCGGCAATCACCTCTCACCGGGGTGTGAGTCGAACAGCGTGCAGAGCCCGTCCGCGCACCACCGGAGGATCATCGGCGACGACGACTCTGATCACGACGCCGGCGCCACCCTTCCGCTGCTGTGGCTGAGCCCCGACAACTTGGGCATCACCGAGCACCAGGTGGGCAACGGACTCGTGATTTCGCGGGCACGGGTCGTGTGCTGCCGGCATTCCGGCGAGGTAGCTTCGAGGTAACCGTTTTGGACGGGAGGCCGCTTTCATGACGTGGATCGCGTGGCTCATAGCGGCCGCGGCCTTGGGCGTCGCGGAGTACTTCACGCTCACCCTGGCGTTTGGGTTGCTCGCTGCCGCCGCGCTCGTGGCCGCGGTCGTCGCCGGTATGGGCGGCTCCGTGCTGGCGCAAGTCCTCGCCTTCGCGATCACGGGTGGGGT
>DATHIJ010000108.1:0-2155 GCA_035489975.1 Propionibacteriaceae bacterium
TGGCTGGGAGCATCTGAGTGGGTAGCATTGTAGGTCTGAAGGATGCGGGGAGAGGTTCGCGGTCGAAGGTGTCGGAGGAAGGACTCTCGGTTGACAGGGATGTCACCGGTTGATTGAATGAGTCCAGTGGCTCGACGCACAGTTGCAGAAGTCGCATCAATCCAATGGCGAGCCCGAAATCCAGAGCGGGAGTAGCTCAGCGGTAGAGCATCTGCTTCCCAAGCAGAGGGTCGCGGGTTCGAGCCCCGTCTCCCGCTCCAGATACGATTTCTGCCCGGTACGATTCGCGAATCGTTGGCCTTTTTCAGAAGTCAGATGCTCTCGTTCCTCGGTTCCGTATCTGGCTCGCTGCACATCTGACTTAACGCAAATACGAGTTCGAGGGCACCTGACTTGCTGGCAGATGGCCACGGCGCTGATTCGCAACTCTGGTTGTACAGATTGCGGCATGGAACCAAATATCCAGTACGCCAGGACGTGCGAACGGCGTGAACGTCGCATTCTCGACGACGGGCGAAGGTGACCAGCTGCCGGTTCTGTGCCTCGGTGGATTCCGGCTAATCACGCGCAGCTCACAGGGAATTGCCAACTCCGCCGTAATTCGATGCCATTGAGGCGAAGGCATGCCATAGGAGACACCGTTGTCGGCGGGACAGTTGATTGGTCCCGACGGCGGAGGAGGCAGGGTGCAGGCAGCTGTTGCGATGCTCACGGCGACATTGGTTTGCGTGATTGTTACGGTCGCCGGAAAGCTGAAGCTGGTCGGAGAGACGAGGCTTAGCAGGGTGCGGAAAAACCAGCCTCATCGAAAAGAGCGAGCTCGGCCGCGTCGGGGGCTTCGAACTGGAGTGCCCATTTCTGAAGATCGTCTCGCTTGATAGGCGCCGCGCCAGGCGAGGCTTCTTCGTTACGAAGCTCAAGCCGCCGCCACAGCTCCTCGACCGGCGCTTCCAGGTAGTGCAGTTCCACCGCCACGCCAAGAGTTCGCGCACCTAGCCGGAGTTCGTCCCGTTCCTCGCGCGTCCAAAAGCCGTTTTCCAAGATGACGCTTTGGCCGAGCCCGAGCAACTCTTGGCCGAGTCGCCAGAGCCGCTGCTCCAGTCGTACGCGTCTCTGTTCGTCGTAGTAGTCGATGCCAAGATCGTGCTTCCATTCATCGGGACACAAGCGCACGGCCGGCACTTCCGGCGCAAGTTGCCTGGCGAGTGTCGTCTTGCCCGAACCCGGCAAACCACAGATGAGAATCAATCGAGCTTCAGTCATGGCTAACCAAGTGTCGCAGGCTCTCAACCTTGCTACCTTCTCGGCTCGTACCCCATCGCCACTGCCCCCGAGCCGAACTCCAGCCGGCTCACGAGCTTCAAGTCGACATGCTTCGATAGCCCCGCGAACAACGTCGGCCCGTGGCCCGCCAGCCTGGGATGCACCACGAACTCGTACTCATCGATCAATCCCAGCTCCGTCAACGCCAGTGGGAGCTTCACACCTCCCACGAACAGTCCCTTGCCCGACTCCCGCTTGAGTTGATGAACGGCCTTGCCCAGATCCCCGCGCACGAGTTCCGCGTTCCAATCGACCTGCTCCAGGGTGCTCGACACGACGTACTTCTTTGCCGTGTTGATCGTCTGGGCGAAGGGTTCCATCCAATCAGGTCTCGCTCCCGTCGGCGCCGGCGGCCGCCACGCTGATTCCATCATTTCGTAAGTCACCCGGCCAAAGAGAAGGGCATCGGCCTGGTTGAGGTTCTCGACCGCGTGACGATGCAAGTCTTCGTCCGCGGGGATTGCACGATGATCGCAGCACCCGTCCAATGTGACGTTGATGGAATACCGAAGGGGTCGCATTTCGCAAGAGTACCGCCGATGGGGGTACACCGGCCATGTGTCGCTTAAGTGCGCCTAACAAAACCGCGGCGCAAGTAGGCGAGAAAGCAGGATGGTTGCGAGCCATGGGATCGAGTCGAAGGAGCGCCTAGGGCGCCACCGGTTTCTCCGAAGGCGGTGAACGCTTCAGAAGAGTTCCTCGGCCAGCGCGACGATGATGCCCGCAGGGCCTCGCATGTAGCAGAGTCTGTACTTGTCCTCGTACTGGGCCACCTCGCCGACGAGTTCGGCGCCGTTGGCGCGCAGGCGAGCGACGGTGTCATCGACGCTTT
>DATHIJ010000109.1:0-11457 GCA_035489975.1 Propionibacteriaceae bacterium
CCGAAACCACCTTCCTGGGCGCCCATGTCGTACCAGCCGGTTACTCCAACGATCGGGCGGGCTACGTCGATCTTGTGACTGGGCCGATGTTGCGAGCAGCGGCGCGGTACGCGCGCTGGATTGACGTGTTCTGCGAGCCGCACGCGCCACACGCTTTCGACCCAGACGAGGCCCGAACGGTGCTAACCGCCGGGGCCGAGGCCGGCCTCGGTCTGCGCGTGCACGGCAACCAGGTAGGTCCGGGACCTGGCGTACGGCTGGCGGTCGAGCTCGGGGCCGCCAGTGTCGATCACTGCACCTATCTCGATGACGGCGATGTGGACGCCCTGGCCGCAGCAGCGGAGGACACGGTTGCGACGCTGCTTCCTGGGGTCGAGTTCTGTACCCGCTCGCCGTATCCGGACGCGGCCCGACTGCTCGCCGCGGGGGCGTCGATCGCATTGGCGACTGATTGCAACCCGGGTACCTGCTATTCGAGCTCGATGCCGTGGGTGATCTCGCTGGCCGTTCGCGAGCTGGGTCTTACGCCGGCTCAGGCACTGCTCGCCGCTACAGCCGGCTCGGCAAAGTCGCTGCGGCGAAACGATATCGGTCGTCTGGTGCTCGGAAACCGCGCGGATCTCGCCGTGCTCGAGGCACCCTCATACCTGCATTTGGCCTATCGCCCTGGCGTGCCGATTGCACGGACTCTGGACGTCGGCCTCACCGGCCAACGGGCCAATAATCGACCGTCAGTTCTGTCATAGGGAAGTCCTTCGGATTGCCGGTCGCGAGGGTGCCCTCGTGTGCCCAGGTCGTGGCGGCAACTAGGCAATCACTCTGGTACAGGGTCACCCCGCGAGCAGCGAAGTTGCGCTGCCAGGTGCCCGCCTGCCAGGCAGCCCGGCTGTCGATCGGCAAGATAATCAGCCCGCTGAACAAGCGACGGGCTGCCTCGGTTTCGTCGGTGCGGAGGCCCCGCGCTATCTCCTCGACATTGATTGCCGTCGTCGCCGGCACATCACCACTGGCGCGCAGCGCGATGACGCGTCCAACCGCTGGCCGCCCCCTGAGGAAGTCGATCAGCACCGTCGAGTCAAGAACCCGAAGCACAGATCACCCGGCGCGACGTGTGTCGGCATGGCGCTGCTGCCGCACCCAAGCCGCGGGGTCGGCATCCCAATCGTGATCTTGGTTCTCGATGGCGCCAGCTGCGGCCCCGATATCGGACCAGCGAAGTTCCTGCCGGATTGCACGCTCGATGGCTGAACGCACGAACGCGCTGCGACCCCGAGGCCCCGTCAGCTCATCGATCTGAACAACGAGTTCATCATCGAGTTCGATGTGCATTCGCATGTGTAGAGCTTAGCCCATAGCCCCGCGCTTCAGCGCATCAGCCGCCGCATGATCACGATCGTCTTGCTCATCCGGCGTACCTCTGTGCCCTGAGGAGGCGCCTCTCCGGTTGCTCGACGAGGTACATCGCGGAGACAATGGCCAGCCCGCCGATGACCATCCGTACGGTGACGCTCTCGCCGCCGAAGGCCACCGCAAAGGCTGCTGCCCAGACCGGTTCCATGGCCATGATCACCGCAGCTCGAGGCGGCTCGATGCGCGCCTGGGCCCAGGTCTGCAGCACCATGGTGAGCGCACTTGCGGCGAGCGCGAGGTAGAGCACGACGAGCCAGTCGTCGCCGGTAGCTGGCAGCTGAATGCCGGGACCTGACCCTGGCGTCAGCCAGAGCGCAGCCACGGCACACATCAGCGCGATCACGATCAACTGCACCAAGCTGAGGCTGATCGCGGTCTGCGGCGTGCTGAACCGTCCCAGTGCCACAATGTGGCGGGCGTAGAGCAATGCCGCAATGACGGTCAGCAGCTCACCGTAGCCAAGTGTGAACCCGCGCAGCGCGAGCACACCCAGCCCAAACAGCGCCAAGAAGACCGCGAACCACGTGATATTGGCGATCCTGCGACGGAGGATCACTGCTGTCAGCAGTGGCGTGGCAACGACGTACAAGCCGGTGACGAAGCCGGACACACTGGCAGAAGTGTGGGCCAGGCCAACGGTCTGCAGGACCTGGGCTGATCCGTACAACAATCCGAGCAGGGCGCCCTGGGTCAGCACCGCGCGGGAAAGCTGAATTCGCGGGCCGACAATGAGGCCCAGCGCAACAGCGGCGATAGCGAACCGAATAGCAAGCAGATCGGCAGGTGGTATCCGGGTCACCAGATCCTTGATCAGAAGGAACGTCGATCCCCAGACAGCAGCCATCGCCAGCAGTGCCAGGAAGGCTACGCGCGTGTGCGACCTGGCAACCAGCACCGATCCAGCGTAAGCCACGCTCGCGCGAAGCCTGTTTTCGGAGGTTGGAGCTCAGACCACGTACAAGATGATCGTGGATCCTTTGGCTACCTCGGCACGCGCCCCAGGGTTGCTGTAGACCACGTGACCGAGTCCGTCGCGATTGATCCCGATGGGCTGCAACTGGGTCTTGAACCCGGCGTCCCGCATCACCTTCCGAGCCGCCGGAACTGCCATCCGCTGCACATTGGGCACCGTGACCAGCTGTGGTCCCAACGACCTCGTGAGGGTGATTGTGGCGCCCGGCGCAGCGCCGCCGGAACGCGGATCCTGACGCAGCACGAGGTCCTTGGCGACCTTTTGGGAATAACCGCTTCGTTCGACAACGCGAAAGCCTGCGCTGGTCAGGGCCGCTGCTGCGGCATCGTACGGAGTGCCCCGGTAGTCGGTGATCGAGATTGGTTTCGGTCCAGCACACACCACGAGCTCGATGGCGGTGCGCTTCTTGAGGCGGGCGCCCGGCTGCTCCGACGCGCTGATCACGGTACCGACGGCAACCTGGTCGCTGTAACCGTCAGCGACCTTGCCCACAGTCAGCTTGGCCTTCTCGATCGCACCCTCAGCGGCGGACTGGGAGAGGCCGACCACCGCCGGCATCGGATACCGCTCGGGGCCTTTGGACACTGCAGCTTCGATCTTGGCGCCCCTCAAGATCTTGGTACCAGGTCCAGGTTTGGTGGAGATCACCATGCCCCGTGCCACTGTCTCGCTGTATGCGTCAGAAAAGTCGATCGAAAGACCCACTTTCGACGCCACCTGTTCGGCCTCGGCTCTGCTGAGCGAATCAAGAGCCGGCGCGGTCGTGAACCGGCCCTCCGTCAGGTACCAGCCCGCCAGGGCAGCGGACGCCGAGATCAGCACCACGAGCAGGAAAGCCAGCCAACCCCGGCGACGCTTACGGGCCCGGCGCTCGCGCTCCGTCGCGGCCAGGCGCTCCGCTGTCTGCGCGTGCAGAGGCCGTGCTACGGCTGGCGGCGGAGCGTCGATCACGGTACGCGGCATACCCGACGGACGCGGCTGAGCCTGGGCAACGGGCACGGGTGTCGGCACCATCTGGGTCACTTCGTAGTCAGAGCGGTCGCGCCGCTTCGCCTCACCGGCTGCCTGCCCCGGTGCGCTGCGCAGCTCACGGGTGAGCTCAGGGTCATCGGCCAGACCTTGCTGGAGGGCGATGCGAGCGCGGCGGACCTGAGCCAGCAGAACCTTTGCGTCTGGTTGCCGGAGGTTTCCATCCCGAGCAGTGGCCCGGATGACCAAGGCGTCCACGTACGGCGGAATCGGCCCCCCCGTCGGGCCGACAGATGGTGGGGGGACGTCGCGGTGTACATGGGCGTACGCGATCTGAATCGGGGTGTCCCCGGTGTGTGGCTTGCGCCCGGTCAGCAGCTCGAAGAGCACCACGCCAGCGCTGTAGACGTCGGATCGTGCGTCCGCCCGCCCGGCCATCACCAGCTCCGGCGGGAGATACGAGACGGTTCCAATCAGTAAGCCCTGGGTGGCGGTGGAGCTCTGCGAGGAGACAGCCTTGGCCAGTCCGAAGTCGGCGACTTTGATACGACCGCGGTCGCTGATCAACACGTTCTCGGGTTTCACGTCCCGGTGGACCAGTCCGGCGTCGTGTGCCGCGGCCAGGGCGGCGAGCACCGGCTCCATGATCTCCAATGCCCTGGCCGGCGGCAGCGGTGCCTCCCGATTGAGCACTTCGCGTAGCGTCTGTCCTTCCACGTACTCCATCACGATATAGGGACGACTGTTGGAGCCCTCGACGTCTTGGCCCTGGTCGAAGACCGAAACCACATTCGGATGTGAGAGCTTGGCAGCCGCTCGCGCTTCGCGATCGAACTTGCGCGCGAACTCGGCTTCATCGCCGAGGCCCACATGCATCACCTTGACTGCGACCGTACGAGTCAGGCGCATGTCCACCGCCCGATAGACAGTAGCCATCCCGCCACGGGCCAGCCGTTGGGTGATCTGATAACGACCGTCCAGCAGGCGACCCACCAAGGGGTCGCTAACGGTCGTCATCGTCACGTTTGCTCCAAGCACGGTGGGGAAGCTGGCCGTGTTGGCCTCGGGGGCGAGTCTAGAAGTGACCTCGTGCTGCCACGGCCGAGGCGCGCCGCGTCCGGTCGATTCGTCAGACATCAGAGGCCAGTGTCCTAGTCGATTCGTCCGACATGGGTCGAGGATGCCTCAGCGTACCGGCGAACCGGAATGCGTCCCGCCAATCGCGCCAGCCGACTGGCACTGCCAGGCGGCCGCTCGTTCGCCGACGACCACGGCGGCATCGAGGCCAGCGTGCCGGAGTCGCCTCCCGGTCGAGGTGCAGACTCGGCGACCGCCGATTACGACGACATCAGCGGTCGGGGAGATCCGGGCGGAGCTCACCGGGACAGTCTAGTTAGCACCTGCTCGCGCCGAGTTTGATTGCTCGCTCCGCTCGCGAGGAGTTTGATTGCTCGCTCCGCTCGC
Organism: Propionibacteriaceae bacterium; assembly: GCA_035489975.1. Lineage (GTDB taxonomy): Bacteria > Actinomycetota > Actinomycetes > Propionibacteriales > Propionibacteriaceae > Microlunatus. The sequence goes on from DATHIJ010000109.1 coordinate 4,817, forward strand.
GAGGAGTGCGGCTATCGGGACTTCTGTCGATCGCTTCACTCTGCCCACGCTTACTGTGTGAGTACGGCACTTTCGTCTGGGGGTATCCGGCAGCCATGGAACTTGGGATCACCACATTTGCTGAGATCACTGACCCAAGCGTGTCGCCAGGCGAGCGATTGCGACAGGTCGTTGCCGAGGCCAAGCTCGCCGACGAGCTGGGCCTGGAGGTATTTGGCATAGGCGAGCACCACCGCCCGGATATGGCAGCGTCAGCTCCGGAGATCGTCCTTGCCACCATTGCTGGATGCACGAAAACGATCAAGCTGTGCAGCGCCGTTATCGTGCTCAGCTCGGCCGATCCAGTCCGGGTGTTCCAGAGCTTTGTCACGCTCGATCTGGTATCGAGTGGACGCGCTGAGCTGATGGTGGGCCGGGGCTCGTTCACCGAGTCGTTCCCCTTGTTTGGATACTCCCTCTCCGACTATGACGAACTCTTCGTCGAGAAGCTCGATCTGCTGCTCAAGCTACGCGAAGATCAGCCGGTGACATGGCGTGGCAAGTTCCGTGCTCCGCTGGACAACGTCCCGGTCTATCCCCGTCAGGAAGGCCGCCCGCTTCCAATCTGGATTGCCGTGGGCGGCACGCCGAACTCTGTCATCCGGGCCGGCACCCTCGGCCTGCCGATGGCACTTGCGATCATCGGTGGCCGGCCGGCGGGTTTCACACCCTTCGTCGAGCTCTATCGCAAGGCGCTCGAGTACGGGAATCAGAACCCCGGCACGCCACTTGCGGTTCACAGCCACGGCTATGTCTTCCACGACGAGCGTGCGGCACGAGCGGAGTTCCTGCCGGCGTATCGTCAGACGTTCGCCAAGATCGGCAGGGAGCGTGGCTGGTCGCCGATGTCGGATGCGGCTGTCGAGGATCTGATCGGGCCCCAAGGTGCGCTGTTCTTCGGTCAGCCGGAAACCGTAGCCGCCAAGATCATCCGACTGCATGAGCTGATGCAGATCGATCGGTTCGAGCTGCATGTTTCCCATGTTGATCATGCAAGGACGATGCGCTCGATCGAGCTCTTCGGGACTGAGGTCGCTCCGCTGGTCCGGCAGGAGCTGGGCCCTCGATCGTCGTCTGAGACACTCATGGCAGACGACCGTTCATCTGCCGCCGACCGCACGCCACAATGACGACATGCGCGAAGTCGTCGACGGCGTGATTGAAATCCCCATCGGATACGTGAAGGCTTACGCCGTTGTCGTTGACGACGGGGTCGTGCTGGTCGACACCGGGATTCCCGGGCGGGCCGACAAGCTGGCGCGTGCGATCGAGGCCGCACGGCGACCGATCGGTGAGGTGCACACGATTCTGTTGACCCACTGGCATCCCGACCACGTCGGTGGCGTGGCCGAGCTGCGGCGCCGGTCCGGGGCGCGGGTGGTCGCCCACGCGATCGATGCACAGCGGATTGACGGCGGCATGAAAGCCCAGCCGCCCAAGGGGTTCATGCGGGTTGTGGCAGCAATCATGCCGCCGCCGGAGCCGGTTCCCGTGGACGAGGCGCTGACCGCGGACGGCCCGATATCAGTGCCGGGTTTTACGGCGATCCATACCCCCGGCCACACCCGCGGGCACATGTCCTTCCTCCTCGATCGCGGTGGCGGCGTGCTATTCGCCGGCGATGCGGCCAGCGGTCGGCGCAATGGGCGGATCCGGCGTGCGCCGCGGATGGTCACCGAGGACCGCGCGGCCGAGTTGACGAGCATCGCACGGCTCGGGAACCTCAGTTTTGAGTCGGCCGTATTCGGGCACGGTAGGGCGATATCCCGCGGGGCGGCGCAGCGGTTCCGGGAGTTCGCCGCACGCAGATAGTGTCGTTGGGGAGGCTGCTCGATCGCCAATTGAGACCACCGGCCGGCTGCGACTGCGGCTGGCAGGATGCACCTGTGGTTGCTCTCCAGATTCGCGGCGTCTCGGAATCCACGCGTCGCACACTTTCGGTCGAAGCGAGGACTCGCGGCGAATCCTTGCAGGAGTATCTCCTCGAGCTGCTCGATCGCGAAGCGCGTGACATCGACAACCGTCGACTCCTTGCCGAATGGGCGGCTGGTCCACCGGCGGATGAACCGCAGCCCATCAGCTTTGTCGAGCTGATCCGTTCTGAGCGAGAACCCCAAGGCTCATCGCCGAGCGGAAAACTGGGTTAACCCACTTTGCTGCTGCTCCACACACGTTGCAACCTGGGTGGGGCGCCCGAAGAGTGGGTTAACCCAGTTTTCTGACGGAGGTGCAGCTCGCCCCAAGTCATCCGGATGAGGGCCACTATCGTGGCTTTGTGACTGCGCTGATGGGTCTGGAGGCCCGCCTTCGCCTTGCCCGGCTGTACCTGTGCACGGACGCACGCGAGAAGAAAGGCGATCTCGGGAGCTTCCTGCAGGCGGCTTTTGCCGGGGGCGTCGACATCGTGCAGATCCGCCAGAAAGACATGAAACCGGAGGCAGAGCTGGCCGCCCTCGAAATCGCTCGCCAGGCCGCCGCACCGTACCAAGGCATCGTGTGTGTGAACGATTCCGCTGAGCTGGCCGGACAATTCCAGGCCGACATGTTGCATCTCGGTCAGGCGGACGGCTCGGCTGCGCGAGCCCGCCAGTACCTGCATCGTTGGGCCCTCATCGGCCGTTCCACCCATGCGCCGCGGCAAGCCGACAAGGCGATCAAGGACCGCAATGTGGATTACTTCTGCGTTGGGCCGGTGTACGCCACCTCGACCAAGCCCGATTACCAGCCGGTTGGCCTTGATCTGGTCCGGTACGCCGCCCGGAAGGTGCCGGTCGCTGTGATCAAGTCGAAGCCGTGGTTCGCCATAGGCGGGATCTCGTTGGACAACATTGACGATGTGATCGAGGCCGGGGCGCGGCGGGTTTGTGTGGTGCGGGCGATTACCCAGGCCTCCGATCCGCAGGAAGCGGCTTTGCGGCTCATTAGCAAACTTCGCGCCGCCTGGAAGGCTGATCCGGCGATGGAGCGATATACGATCCAGGCCTTGTCGGAGCCCGTGTCGAGGTCTTGAGCCGCTGGCGGCTCCGGTGAGAGACGACTAGAACTCACGCCGGACTGCAGCGTCGGCCAGCGCCGTCAGACCGACTCGACCTTCCTCGGTGATCTCGGTATCGTGCAGCGCCTTGAGCGCTCGCTCGTAGTACTCGTTGATCATCGACTCCACCGCGTCCCGTGCGCCCGACTCGACAATGACCTGCTGCAGCTCACTGATTCCGGCATCGTCGAGCGCAGAGTCGCCCAGCCGTTGCAACAGAAGTTTCTGGCCATCGTCGCCGGCGTGTGCGTACGCATGCGCCACCAGCACCGTACGTTTGCCCTCTCGAAGATCATCTCCGGCGGGCTTGCCGGTCACCTGCGGATCCCCGAAGACACCCAACAGGTCGTCACGGAATTGAAAGGCTCTGCCCAGCGGCGAGCCGTACGCGCCGAGGGCAAAGTACAGCTCATCATCCCCGCCGCCAAGCGCGGCGCCGATCTGGCAGGGCCGCTGCACCGTGTAGCGCGCGGCCTTGTACTCCACAACTCGACTGGCGTCGTCCATTGCCAGCTCGATAGTGGGCCGCAGTGACCCGATCGCCGGAGCCCGCTTCCGCAGCGGGTGCGCCTGCGCCACCATGTCGAGGTACTGGCCACAGGTGACCTCGGTACGCATTGCCTCGACAATCGGCAGGGCCCGCTCCAGAGTCGACTGGTCAACGCCGGCGCCGTGCAGCATCTGCGCCGACCACATGACGAGCAGGTCGCCGAGCAGGATTGCACCAGACCGGCCAAAGGCCGCGGAATCACCAAGCCAGCCTGCGTTTGCGTGCAGCGCCTCGAACTGTCGATGAGCGGCGGGCCGCCCGCGCCGCAGGTCGGACGAGTCCATCAGATCGTCATGTACCAGGGCACTCACGTGGAGCACGTCAAGGCTTCCCGCTGCAGCGAGCAGCGGCTTGAGCTCCTCATCGGTTGGGATCCCGGCAGCAGCGACATAACCCCAGATGCAGAAGGCGGGCCGTATCCGCTTGCCTCCGCACAACATCTGGCTTGCCATCAGATGGACCGGGACGAGCTCTGGCCCCATGGAATCGAGAACTGATGATTGCTCGCTCAAAAACGCGCTGATTTCGGCCGAGACCGCGTCCCGGAACGCCTGTGACAGGGGCGCCTGCGAATCCAGAACGGCGTCGGCGCCCTTGACAAGCGGGTTGTTGACCACATGCTGAGCCTACGGACGCCGCAAGCAGGCCCATCCTTAGGGTGTTCGCATGCCGGTCCGCGATCGTCTCTGGCGCCCGCATCGGGCCAGCATCGCTGACCTGCTGGCGGCAGGCGACCGGCCGGTGTTCTCCTTTGAATTCTTTCCGCCTAAGGACGAAATTCAGCAGCGCCAACTGTGGCAGGCGGTGCGGGAACTGGAGTCGCTCGGTCCCGACTTCGTTTCGGTGACCTACGGCGCCAGCGGCTCGACCAGGGATCGCACGATCAAGGCCACCGAGGCGATCTCCCAGCACACCACGCTGCGGGCGATGGCGCATCTCACCTGCGCAAGCCAAGATCGTGATCAGTTGCGAAGGGTGATCGGCGCATACGCTGCGGCCGGTCTTCACCATGTGCTCGCGATCCGCGGCGATATGCCTGGTGGGCCCCGTGTGCCCTGGGAAGCTCATCCCGACGGGTTGCAGAATGCGACCGAGCTGGTGGCGATGGTACGTGAGCTTGGCAATTTCTGCGTCGGCGTCGCCGCATTCCCGGATGCGCATCCGGAGCGGAATGATTTTGATCTTGACGCCCGCGTCTTGGTTGCGAAGGCACAGGCCGGAGCCAGTTTCGCGATCACCCAGCTCTTCTTCACCGCCGATGACTACTTCGCCCTGGTCGCCAGGATTCGGGCACTCGGCTGCGACATTCCGATCATTCCGGGGATCATGCCGATCACCAATGTGCGTCAGGTGACCCGATTCGCTGAGTTGTCCGGGGCCGCGTTACCTCACTCGGTGACAGACCGGATCAACGAGGTCGCCGACGACGACGATCAAGTTCGGCGGGTAGGGATCAGGATCGGAAGCGAGTTGTCCGAGGAGCTATTGAGCCGGGGCGCACCTGGGCTGCATTTCTTCACCCAGAACCGGTCCCGTGCTACTCGAGAGATTTACGCCAATCTGCATCAGGTGCGGCGTCGAGCGTGACGAGCCGCTGGGTTGGCCGGGTGAGAGCAACATAAAGCGCACGTACGCCACCTGGCGACTCGGCCACGATGTCATCCGGGGTGACAACCAATACTCCGTCGTACTCCAGACCCTTCGCCTCCACGGGTGTCATGAGTACAACCCGGTCAGCGCCGGCCAGACGGGCTTCGGCTAGCTGGGTCGCCATCTCGTCCTTGGTCGACGGCGGGCAGATCACGCCGACGGTCCCCTCCACCTCGGCCAGCAGCGTTCGTACGACGTTGATCATGGCTGCAGGGATCACGGGGAGCCCAGGAGCGGCTTCTGCCGGCACCAAGAGCTGCGGTTGATGACCCGTTGAGCGCACCGCAGTGGGAAGGTCGGCGTCGGGGAAGTCCGCGACGACGATCTTCGCAGCCAAGTCGAACACCTCCGAGGGGCTGCGGTAGTTGGTGCTCAGCCGGAAGTGCCGCACTGGCGCAGTCCCGATGATCTCCTCGATCGCGCGGTCCGCCTCTGCGGTGTCGGTCCAGGAGCTCTGAGCGGGGTCGCCCACGATGGTCCAGCTGGCGCTAGCGCCACGCCGCCGCAGCATGCGCCACTGCATCGGGCTCACATCCTGGGCTTCATCGACCAGAAGGTGGGCGTATGTCTCGTGCGGCAGCTCGAATGGGTCAGCCTCTCGCACAGGTGAAAGCAGGTCGGCGGTCGTGAAGACCTCTTGAGTATCAGAGTCCAGATCGGTGAGGCTGGACAGCTCTTGATCATCTGGGACGTGGGGCGGGCCGAGCAGATGCACCAGTTCATCGAGCAAGGCGCCGTCCGCGGCCGTCCAATCCGTCGCATCGTGATAGCTCGCACTGAGCAACTCGCACTCATCGTCGGACAGTATTGATGTCGCAACCCTCTTGGCCAGCTCGATGTCGGCTAGCCGGGCGAGCGCTGTCGGCGCGCTGACTGCCGGCCACCACGCGTTGCAAAACATTCTGAACGAGGCGAGCTCGGAGACGCGGTCCTCGAACTCCTCGCGTCCATGATCATGATCGGCGCCGTCCTCGGAGTCCGAGTACCGGATCTGCCACAGTGCGGTAACCAACTCCCTTTCGGCTGCTTCCCGGCCGTTGTTGAGCTTGTGGTGCGCGAGTACGCGAGAACGGATCCGCGTTAGCGTGGCCGCCGGCAGCACCAGCACAGTGCCCTCTACCGTGATCCGCAGCTCGAGCGGCACTTCCTGTAGTGGCTCATGCACCAGCCGCCGCATCACCTTCACCATGCGTAGGCTGCCCTTGACTGCCGCAACCCCTGGCGGATCGACGCGGTCACCGCTGATCCGCACGACGTCGGATGCCACGGCACCGATGGAGCGCATGGTCACTGAATCCTCACCAAGCGACGGCAGCACCCGTGCGATGTAGTTCATGAAGCCCAGGCTCGGTCCAACCACGAGGACAC
>DATHIJ010000110.1:0-11471 GCA_035489975.1 Propionibacteriaceae bacterium
CCTCCAAGACGGGCAAGGAGCTGCCAAGCGAGGGAGTAGTTCGCGGCTCGATCCAGGTTCCGGCCGGCGGAGAGCCGGTAGTTTTTCTCGCCGATCATCCGGTGACCGGGGGATATCCGGTCGTCGCGGTAGTCGTCGACAAGGACATCGACAGGGCTGCCCAGGCGGTTCCCGGGCAGCAGATCCGCATCGTCCTCGCCGCCCCGTGATTGGCACCAGGTTGCCATCACGTGAAATCCCGGCGTGGCTCTCGCCTTAGACCCACCCCACGACGTACCGTCGAGATGCGGAACGCAATAAGCGGTCCGCCTGGGAGGCGATGCATGCACCGTCACTCGACGTACTGCGAACCGGCGCAGCTCAATGCCGGTCAGCCATCCCGGCCAGCCACGTAACGGTGGGGCCGGGCGCGGATCGCGTACGGCCCCCAAGAAGGGCAGACCTGTGTCTTCTTCATCAAGCCGTCGCACCTACGTCATCGACACTTCCGTCTTGCTGAGCGACCCGCATGCGATGCGGCGATTCGACGAGCACGATGTCGTGCTCCCTGTTGTGGTGATCACCGAGCTCGAGGGCAAGCGGCACCACAGCGAGCTGGGCTACTTCGCCCGTACGGCTTTGCGTCACCTCGACGAGCTCCGGATGATTCACGGGCGCCTTGACGCTCCTGTGCCGATCAACAGTCTGGGCGGCACCATTCGCGTCGAGCTGAACCATACCGATCCAGCTGCGCTGCCGGACGGCTTCCGCTTGGGCGACAATGACTCGCGCATTCTGGCTGTCGCGCTGAACCTCGCGGCTGAGGGGTGCGCCGTCACGCTGGTGTCCAAGGACCTCCCGATGCGAGTCAAGGCATCGTCAGTCGGCCTCAAGGCGGAGGAGTACCGCGCTGAGCTCGCCGTCGAAAGCGAGTGGACCGGGATGAGCGAGATCGAAGTGGACGGCGGCGATGTCGACCGCCTCTACGAGCAGGGGTTCCTTGAGCTGGACGAGGCTCGAGACTTGCCCTGTCACACCGGCGTCGTCTTGCTCAGCGGCAACGCATCGGCCCTCGGCCGGGTCATGCCGAGCAAAGAGATCAAGCTGATCAAGGCTGACCGCGACGTGTTCGGGATTCATGGCCGCTCGGCCGAGCAGCGGGTGGCTCTGGATCTGCTACTCGATCCCTCCATTGGCATCATCTCCCTCGGCGGCCGGGCTGGCACCGGTAAGTCAGCTCTCGCGCTGTGCGCTGGGCTCGAGGCGGTCTTAGAACGTCAGCAGCACTCCAAAGTGGTGGTCTTCCGTCCGCTGTACGCGGTTGGCGGCCAGGAGCTGGGCTATCTGCCGGGTACTGAGGGCGAGAAGATGGCGCCCTGGGCACAGGCCGTCTTCGACACCCTTGGTGCGCTCACGACTAAGGTGGTCATTGAAGAGGTGCTTGCACGGGGTCTGCTCGAGGTGCTGCCCCTCACGCATATCCGCGGCCGTTCGCTGCACGACGCCTTCGTTGTTGTCGACGAGGCGCAGTCACTGGAACGAAACGTGCTGCTTACCGTACTCAGCCGGATCGGTCAGGGCTCACGCGTCGTGCTGACCCACGACGTGGCCCAGCGGGACAACTTGCGGGTCGGCAGGCACGACGGCGTGGTGGCGGTCGTCGAGAGGCTGAAAGGCCACCCGCTCTTCGCCCATGTCACGTTGAACCGCTCTGAGCGCTCCCCAATCGCGGCTCTCGTGACCGAGATGTTAGAAGATGTAGCGGTCTGAGCACCTGCCGCGAAATTGGGCATCGAAAAGATCTCAAGATGATGTCATTTCGATAACGAGATGTGGCATCGTATGCCCCGTGCGTCGACTCGCTCAGCATGCCATAGTCGGGGCTGGCTTCTCAGCGTTTGTCGCAACAACAGCTGTCGCTGTGCTGAGCAGCCCCGGTCAACAACCCTCTGCCATCGCTATACCGGCGCCTGCCGTCGCCATCGCCGCTCCGGAAAGTGTGTCGGCCGCTGACCAGCTCGCCGCTGAACGTGCGGCGGCGAACGCACGCGCGAATCGGGAGGCTGCGAGAGTCCAGGTAGTTGCTGCTAAGCAAGCGGCGAAGCGAGCAAGCTCCTTGGGCAAGCAGACCAAGGCGATTGCTGCGCAGCAAGCCAAGATCAAGGCCGCGCTGGCAGCCGCTGCGAAGAAGGCGGCCGAGGAGAAAGCTGCTCGCGAGCGAGCACTCAGGAATCGCGGCTACCAGCCGGGCGTCACCGATCCCAAAGAGATCGCCCGGCAGATCCTGAAGAACAAATACGGGTACGGCTCATCTCAGTTCGACTGCTTCAACAACATCATCATCCGCGAGAGCATGTGGCGGATCGATGCGACTAACTCGAGCTCGGGGGCGTACGGCATCCCACAGGCGCTGCCCGGCTCGAAGATGGCAAGCGTCGCCAGCGACTGGCGGACCAACCCAGCAACCCAGATCATCTGGGCCATCGGGTACATGAAGGACCGATACGGCAGTCCGTGTGCCGCATGGAGCTTCAAGTCAGCCAATGGTTGGTATTGAGATGTGCCCTGAGCCTGTCGAAGGGCACGCAATCCGCGCTTCGACAAGCTCAGCGCGCATACGGGTTCAGCCTGGCCGACGGGTCATGGCCAGCACGTCGAGAGCTTTGTCCAGTTCCTCTTCGGTCAGGCTGCCGCTGGCGACGTAGCCGTTTTCGATCACCACCTCGCGGATGGTTCGGCCCTCTTTAAGCGCCTGCTTCGCGACGGCGGCAGCGTTTTCGTAACCGATATAGCGGTTGAGCGGGGTCACGATTGACGGTGAGGACTCGGCGAGCCTCCTGCAGTGCTCGACATTAGCCTCGATGCCCGCCACGCATCGGTCGGCAAGTAGCCGGCTGACATTGGCCAATAACTGAATCGACTCCAGCGTGTTTCGAGCCATCACGGGAAGCATCACGTTGAGCTCGAAGTTGCCACCCGCACCCGCAAATGTCACCGCAGCGTCGTTGCCGATCACCTGAGCGCACACCATGAGCGTCGCCTCGCAGATGACGGGGTTGACCTTGCCCGGCATGATCGAGGATCCGGGCTGAAGATCAGGAAGTGTGATCTCGCCGAGCCCAGCGCGCGGACCCGAGGCCATCCAGCGCAGGTCGTTGGCGATCTTGTGCAGGCTCACCGCTATGGTCCGCAAGACACCCGATGCCTCGACCAGGCCGTCCCGGGCGCCCTGCGCCTCGAAATGATCACGCGCTTCGGTCAGCGGCAGGCCTGTCTTGTCGGCAATCAAGGAGATCACAGAATCGGCGAAGCCTGCCGGGGTGTTGATGCCAGTGCCAACCGCGGTGCCGCCGAGCGGTAGCTCAGCGACTCGGGGCAGCGCCGCTTCAACTCGCTCGATGCCACGACCGATCTGGGCGGCATAGCCGCCGAACTCCTGACCGAGCGTCACCGGGGTGGCGTCCATCAAGTGCGTACGACCGGACTTGACCACATGAGCGAACTCGGTGGCCTTGAGGCCGAGCGTCGATTCCAGATGACGCAACGCCGGCAACAAGGCGTAGACGAGGTTGTAGGTCGCCGCAATGTGGATGGCGCTGGGAAAGACGTCGTTGCTCGACTGCGACGCGTTGACGTGATCATTGGGATGCACCGCTTCGCCGAGCTCAGCAGACGCGAGGGAAGCGATCACCTCATTGGCGTTCATATTGCTAGAGGTGCCAGACCCGGTCTGGAAGACATCAATCGGAAACTGGGCATCGTGCTGATTTTCCGCGACTTCGCCAGCAGCCTTCTCGATCGCCACGGCGTACTCGTGCTTCAAGACACCAAGCGCTGCGTTGGTCTTCGCGGCCGCCTCCTTGATCAGTCCAAGGGCAGCGATCAACTCCGAGTTGATTGGTATGCCAGAGATTGGAAAGTTCTCAACAGCGCGTTGCGTCTGCGCCTTCCACAAGGCCGCGGCCGGCACCCTGACCTCGCCCATGGTGTCGCGCTCGATGCGATGTTCGCCCGTATCAGTTGACTGGGTCATGGGCCACATTCTTGCCTAGCCGATCCCCGAAGGTCGGTCGGCCCGGACACCGTGTAGATCGCGTACTGAAAGCTCCGCTCGCCTCGAGTGACTTCGACAATGTGCTCGCGTGCTGAGGGTGCAATTCGTTCCAGGACGGCGCGCAGGCCGGGGGCAGCCGATTGGCACCAGATCGCCAGCGTGCCGGCCGGTGTTAGTCGGCGGGACGCGGCTCGCAGTCCCGCCTCGGTGTAGAGCGCACGATTTTCCTCATGGATCAAGAAGTCCGGTCCGTTGTCCACGTCCAGCACCATGGCATCCCAGGGTCCGGCCGGTCCACCGCTCAGCCCGGCCAGGACATCCCGAACGTCTGCGCCATGAAGGCGGACCCGCGGATCCGAGCAGACCGCGGCCAGTGTTGCCGTCAAACCTTGGTGCGCCCAGTCAATCAGGCATTGCTCGATCTCCACGACATCGATCACATCGACGTCTTTGGCCGAGATCGCGGCGATGGTGTATCCCAGACCTAGCCCGGCGACCAGCACCCGCCGCGCCCGACCGTTCGGCAGTGCGAGCTCACCCAACAACCTCTCGGAGCTGCCTTCGCTGCTGTCCATGGCGAAGGTGCCGTTGATGATCAACTCCTCGACAGGCGTCCCGGCACCGAGTCGACGTCGCAGCACGACTTCACCTCGCGGACTGGTGTGGCGCGCGATGGTCTGGATCGTCTCCATCAGCGAATGGTGTCCTGCAGCGGCCGCAGCGGGTCGGAGTTGGTGTGGTCTGTGAAGATAAGGATGTGGCGCGTACGACAAAGCAGGCGACGGCCGGTGACATGATCCGCTCGCTCGCATTGATCGTGATCCCGCTGGCGGTGATCGCGATCATCTTCACGAACGTGCCAGATGACGCTCCTGTCGAGGAAGTGGACTGGAAACCCGTGCTTGCCACAGCACGTCAGCAGGCACCCTATGAGGTCCTCGCACCGACCAACCTCCCAGAAGGTTGGCGTGCCACTCGCGTGAACTGGGTGCCGCTGGGAAGGCCGTATCTCAACGGCGAGGCGTCGCCGCGTAATTTGTGGCAGATCGGGTTCCTTACCCCACAGGAGGTCTATATCGATCTCACTCAGGGCGACATGCGGGCCCAGGAGATGGTTGATCAGCAGTCGCGGGAGGGAACCCCCGACGGCAATAGTGTTATCGCGGGCCTGACCTGGCAACGGCTGGTCAGCCCTGACGGCCGCACCAGGTCGCTGGTGCTGCGTGGCCCGGCCACAACGGCGATCGTGTCCGCGAATCTGCCCTATGAGGCGTTGGAGGCGTACGCCACGACTCTGTCCAGCACCGGCTGAGCAGGGTCGCGACTCAGCAGCGGACGCCTTCCGATAGAGCAGAGCCGAGCCCGTCAGGTCTCCTCAGTATCTGCGGTGTCTTTGGCGTGGGTGGCGTCCACCTTCGCCTTGGCTCCGTCAAGCCAGGCCTGGCATATGGCGGCAAGTCGCTCACCGCGCTCCCACAGCGCAAGTGACTCTTCCAGCGAGGCGCCGCCTGACTCCAGGCGCTGGACGATGATGGCCAGTTCGTCGCGCGCTTGCTCGTAGCTGAGTGTTTCTGGTGTGGTTGCTGGATCTGTCATTCTCCCCCTCGCGGCCTCAGCTGCATCACTGTGACTTCCAGCTGTCCGTCGGTGAGTTGTGCCAAAAGATCATCTCCGACGCTGACCTGATCGACCGCTCGGACCGCGACACCGTTTGGACCCAGCAGGATCGAGTAGCCACGATCCAATGTGGCTTGGGGCGACATCGCTCGTATCCGCGCCAGGTGATGCCCCACCAGAGCTGCCTCGCGGTCCAGCGTCGAGCCAATCGCCCGGTTGGCGCGATGCCTGAGTTCTGCGAGCTGCTCGTAACGCCGACCAAACGTTGCCGTCGGATCAGTCAGCACCGGACGGGTACGCAACCCGTCGAGCAGCTCCTGTTGTCGGGTGATCAGTCGCGATACCGCCTGGATCATGCGCTGCCGAGCCTGTTGTACTCGAGTCTTTTCCTCGGCTACGTCGGGGACCACGCGTTTGGCGGCATCAGTAGGTGTTGAGGCGCGGTAGTCGGCGACGAGGTCAAGGATCGGGCTATCGGACTCGTGCCCGATGGCGCTCACCACCGGCGTACGGCAGGCAGCTACAGCTCGCACGAGGCCTTCGTCGGAGAAGGGCAGCAGATCTTCCACGGAGCCGCCGCCGCGGGCGATGATGATGACCTCAACCTGAGGCTGGCGATCCAGGTGTTGCACCGCAGCGATGAGCTGCTCGCAGGCCTGAGGCCCCTGCACCAGGGCGTAACGGGTGACGATCCGTACAGCTGGCCAGCGCCGCCGCGCGTTTTCCATGACGTCGCGCTCAGCTGCACTGCCTTCCCCGGTGACGAGCCCGACGGCGCTCGGCAGATAGGGCAGCGACTTCTTGAGCGACCGATCGAAGAGTCCCTCAGCCTGGAGCAGTCGCTTGGTCTGCTCCAGGCGGGCGAGCAGCCGTCCCTCACCAATGGGAGTGATCGCATCGCAGGTGTAGATGAAGCGGCCTGAACTCTCGTAGTACGACGGCTTGATCCGAGCCACCACCGTCGCACCTTCGGTTAGGGGGCCGGCCGAGTCCAAGGTTGTTGGGGATGTGGTCACCGACACCGAGACCTCCGCGAGTTTGTCGCGCAGGGTGAGGAAAATCGTCCGGGTGCCTGAGCGGCGGTTGACCTCGATCAGCTGCGCCTCGACCCAAACTGCTCCGAGCCGCTCAACCCAGCCGCGCACGGCGCGCGCGATCACCCGCAGGGGTTGCGGGTTCTCCGGCGACGATTGCAGGGCCACGCCGCGAGCGTAGTACCGCTGTCTTGCCCCCTGCTGGCCCATCCGACCACCGGCCTGACCACCTACACTGACCGGGTGGAAGAGACGGGCTCAGTAGCTGCGCCGAGCCGCCGCAGGCAGGTCGTGCTCGCGGCGCCCCGGGGATACTGCGCTGGTGTGGACCGTGCGGTGATCACCGTCGAAAAAGCGTTGGAGACCTACGGGCCACCGATTTATGTCCGTAAGCAGATCGTGCATAACCGGCATGTGGTGGAGAACCTTGTGGAGCGGGGGGCGGTCTTCGTCGAGGAACTGCAGGAGGTTCCGGAGGGCTCGACAGTGGTGTTCTCCGCACATGGGGTATCGCCGGCAGTCCAGCTGGAGGCCAAGACGCGGGGGCTCAAGGCGATTGACGCGACCTGCCCGCTGGTCACCAAGGTGCACCACGAAGCCAAGCGGTTCGCCAAAGACGACTTGCAGATCTTGTTGATCGGACACGCTGGGCATGAGGAAGTTGAGGGCACCACAGGTGAAGCCCCCGGGCACATCAAGCTTGTGCAATCACCGGCGGATGTCGAACAGCTCGAAGTTCGCGATCCGTCACGACTTGCCTGGCTCAGCCAGACCACGCTGAGTGTCGACGAGACCTTGGAAACGGTCAACCGGCTCCGAGAGAAGTTCCCACTCTTGCAGGATCCGCCGAGCGATGACATCTGTTACGCCACGCAGAACCGTCAACTCGCGGTCAAGCAGATCGCCGCGCACAGCGATCTCGTCATCGTGGTCGGCTCGGCCAACTCATCCAATTCGGTGCGCCTGGTGGAGGTCGCGCTCGAGGCAGGGGCCAAGGCGGCCCATCGGATCGACAACGCAACAGAGATTGATCCCGAATGGCTGGCTGGCGTGTACTCGGTCGGCGTGACCAGCGGAGCCTCGGTGCCAGACGATCTCGTACAGGGCGTATTGGACTATCTGGTCGACCAAGGCTTTCCCGCTGCCCGTGAGGAGCGGCTCACCGAGGAGTCGCTCGTCTTCGCGCTGCCGCCTGAGCTGCGGAAAGATCTGCGCAAGGGCGCGGTTAACGACTGAGCCGGATCGGCCCTGAAAACACATCTCGGTCGAGTCCTACATGACCCAAACGGGGGGAAATCGGTGCACTGGTGGTGCAAATCCAGGGTCTGGCCTAGATTTCAGGACGACTTGGCGGCCTGATCCGGGTCAGCAGTGGAGGTTTCCTCGGTCAACTGAGGCACATCCGGATCCGATCTGTACAGTTCGGCAGCCTCGGGCACAGTGGCAGAGTGGCGTCGGCGACGCCGGCCGAGCATCGGCTCGACCTGGACCGCGTCATCAACGAGCTCGGCGGCCTGGATCTGACGTACGGCCTCATTGATTTGAGTCGGTCCGGGCAGTTCTTTCTCACTGACCTTCAGGTCGCGGAACTTTCGCGCGCGGACCAGCACGGTGCCCTCGACTGTGGCGATCGTCTCGTTGTAGGCGTTCACCGAGCTCCGTAACGCGCGACCCAGTTTGTCGAAGCGGTTCCCCATCAGGCCGAGCTTCTCGTGCAGCTCACGGCCGAGGCGGAATACTTCGGCTGCGCTCTCCGCCAAAGCAGCCTGCCGCCAGCCGTACGCCACTGCCCGCAACATCCCAATCAGCGTCGTCGGCGTCGCCAAGACGACGTCACGCGCAGCTGCGTAGTCGTAGAGGTCTGGAATTTGATCAAGAGCGGTAGCGAAGAACATCTCATTCGGCAGGAAGAGCACCACGAACTCAGGTGTCTCGCCGGCCTTCCAATATTGCTTGGAGGAGAGCTGATCGATGTGCGTCCGGACGTTTCGTGCGTAGCGCTTCAGTGCTTCCGCCTTGACGTCCGGATCGTCGGCCTCGGCGGCTTCGAGGAAGGCGTTGAGCGGGACCTTCGCGTCGACAAATATGTGCTTACCTCCCGACAGGTTGACGCGCATGTCCGGCCGCATCACTCGATCGTCGGCTTTGGTCGTGTACTGCAGATCGAAATCGCAGCGTTCGATCATCCCAGCTAGCTCGGCAACCCTTTTGAGCTGTGTCTCTCCCCACGCGCCGCGGATTTGCGGTTTGCGCAAGGCAGTCACCAAGGCAGCGGTCTCGCGGCGCAGCGTCTCCCCAGTCTGTTGGACATGGCTGACCTGAGTACGCAGCTCCGCCGACATGGCGGCTCGTTCTTTCTCCACCTCGGTGAGCCGGGCGTTGAACCTGTCGAGGCTTTCGCGGACTGGGATGATCAGTTCTTCGGTCGCCTTGCGTCGCACTTCCGCCTGGGCATCGGCGGTCTGGCCCTGCCTGTCCAGCGTCTCGACAGACAGCACCCTGAACTGGTTGATCATGGACTCTCGGTCTGCGGCGATCTCTTTCGCCCGTTCCATCGCGGCGTCGCGCTGGGCGACTGCTCCGGCCACGTCGGCGGATACCTCTGCCGCCTTCGCCTGCGCAGCAGCTGCCTCGGTGCGGGCCTCCGCGATGTCGCTGTGGGCCCTGGCCGCTTCTGCTCGTGACTGCGCGGCTTCCGCGCGAGCGGTAGCCGCGTCACTGTGGGACTGCGCGATCAACATCTCCGTATGTGCCGAGTCGGATTGCTGACGGGCACGCGCGATCCACCAGCCGGCGATGCTCCCGAACAGGATTCCCATCACCAGGCCAGAGATCAGCGCAATGACCGTGATCCCATCCATGGGGGAGATCTTGCCTGGGCCGGACGACAAAACCTCGGAGGCGGGTCCGCGAACCACCGCATCTCCTACGTCGATCTGCTTATAGCCGGTTGTGACTTAAGTTGGGACCATGTCGTCCGAGCTTGATCATGTCGCCGACTTGGCCGCCTTCGTGGACGCGTCACCCTCTTCCCACCACGCAGCCGCGGAGGGCGCCCGTCGGCTGGCCGCAGAGGGGTTTGCCGCACAAGAGGAGTCGGCGGAGTGGAGCTCTGAACCTGGCGGCCATTACGTGGTGCGCGACGGGGCATTGGTCGCGTGGCGGATCCCCGATACCTCACGATCATTCATGCCGTTCCGGATCCTGGGCTCGCACACGGATTCGACGGGTTTCACCCTCAAGCCGCGACCCGACCTGAGCGGCTACGGCTGGCAGCAACTCGGCATAGAGATCTACGGCGCTCCGTTGCTCAACTCCTGGTTGGATCGCGAGCTCGGTTTGGCAGGTCAACTGGTACTCAGCGACGGCACTATCCAGCTAGTACGCACCGAGGCGATCATGCGGATACCGCAGCTGGCTATCCATCTTGATCGCAGTGTGAACGACGAAGGCCTCAGGCTGGACAAGCAGCTCCACACCGCACCTGTCTGGAGCGTTGGTCATCCCGGCATTCGTGTTCTTGATCACGTGGCAAAAGCCGCGGGCTGCTCGGCTGTCGACATCGATGGCTACGACCTCAGGGTCTATGACACCGCAAAGCCGGCGATCTTCGGACCGCATCAGGAATTCCTCGCCTCGAGCCGACTCGACAACCTGAGCAGTATGCACGCGAGCCTCGTCGCCATGATCAACGCAGACAATGGCGACGCTATCCAGATGATCACAGCTTTTGATCATGAGGAGCTGGGCAGCGCCTCTCGGAGCGGAGCATCCGGGCCGCTGCTCGCCGACATCGTGACCCGTATCTCCGACAGTCTCGGTGCCAACCTTGATCAACGGCATCGTTCCCTCGCCGAGACGTTCTGCCTGTCGGCAGACACCGGTCACGCCGTCCATCCGAACTATCCCAACCGGCATGATCCTGCGAACCAGCCGCTGCTCAATTCAGGCCCGCTTCTGAAGTTGAACGCAAACCAGCGATACGCCACCGACAGCCGCGGCGCTGCTCTGTGGCGGCGCATCTGCCGCAGGGCCGGCGTCGGTACACAGGCATTCGTATCGAACAATGCGCTGCCGTGCGGCTCGACCATTGGTCCACTGACAGCTACCAGGCTGGGAATTGCCACCATCGACGTAGGCATCCCGACGCTCTCCATGCACTCGGCTCGCGAGCTGGCCGGCACTGAAGACGCGCTTGCCCTGACTCGGGCGATGGAAGCCTTCCTCACGGGCGAGAACTGAAGATCGCTGGCACTAGGCTTGTCGGCCGTGGCACTCACGATCGGCATCGTCGGGCTTCCGAATGCAGGCAAGTCGACGCTGTTCAACGCGCTGACTCGCAACGATGCGCTGGCTGCCAGCTACCCGTTCGCGACCATCGATCCCAACGTGGGAGTTGTGGGTGTGCCGGACCCGCGGCTGGCGGTCTTGGCGAAGCTCTTTCGTTCCGACCGTACGGTGCCGGCGACCGTGAGCTTCGTCGATATCGCAGGAATCGTTCGCGGCGCCAGCAAGGGCGAGGGAATGGGCAATGCCTTCCTGTCCCATATTCGTGAGGCGCACGCCATCTGCCAGGTGACACGCGTGTTTGAGGATCCGGACGTGACTCACGTCGATGGCGCTGTGAACCCGGCGAGCGACATCGAGACCATCGAGACGGAGTTGATCTTGGCCGACCTGCAGACGGTAGAGAAGGTGCTGCCGCGGCTCGAGAAGGAAGCCCGGATCAACAAGGACAAGATCGCGGCGCTTGCCGCTGTGAAGCAGGCCGAGGAGGTCCTGGAAAG
>DATHIJ010000111.1:0-14438 GCA_035489975.1 Propionibacteriaceae bacterium
ACCCGTCAGAGGGAGAGCCGTCCTTCGACTCCCTGGAGCCAGCCCGGTACGCCATGGGCGACACCCGTGGCATCGCGGAGCAGATCAATCTGATCACGATGCAACCGCGTGGCGACCTGAGCTCGACCGGTTTTGCTTTGGCGAATCCGGGCGCTGCATACCTGATCTTGCAGCCCAGCGAAACGGCTGATCCGTTCACCATCGCGCTGGCGCCCGGTCAGTACGCGGTCGAGTGGCATAGCTTGCGCAGCCGTGACACGACGCCTGGCGCAGTGCTGACCATCCCCGACGACGTCAAGATCAACATCAGCGCCCCGTCTGAAATCGCCGGCCCGGCCGTGGTGCTTCTTCGCCGGATCTCGAGCTGAGGGAAGCGCGATCATGGGTCCGCCTCCCAAGCCCATTTCGACCGTTGCGGAATTAGACGCCAGGTTGCAGAGCTTGCAGCGTGCGGCCGATGCGTCAGGCTCCGCACAGCCTGATCGGATTCCGATGCGGCAGCTCTTCGAACTGGCCAAGGACTTCGTTACAGCCTCACCTGCGGATACTGAGGTGCTGCTGGATAGGCCAGACCACCCGCCGAGAGTGGTCGCCGTGAGCATCATGGACTACCAGGCCCGCCGGAAGGCAACTCACGACGGCAGGCGGCGGGAACTCTACGATCTCTACCTGCGACGGCATGATCGGATTGACACCTGGGACCTCGTCGATCGGGCAGCCCCGCACGTCGTCGGGGGCTACCTGTGGGACAAGTCGCGGGAGCCTCTTTATCGGCTTGCCGCCTCACCGCACTGGTATGAGCGACGGACCTCCATCGTGAGCACCTGGTTCTTCATACGCCGCGGCGATTTAGATGAGACGTTCCGCATCGCTGAGATTCTCGCGAACGACCCCGAAGACTTGGTCCAAAAGGCGGTTGGTGGCTGGATTCGAGAAGCTGGGAAGCGGGACGAGCCACGCCTGCGAGACTTTCTCGATCGCCACGCCGCAACGATGCCTCGTACGGCACTCCGCTACGCGATCGAACAGCTGCCGCCTGACACTCGCGATCATTACCTCAGCCGCAAGAAAGATGTTCAAGCGCAATAGCAGCCGATAGGCCCTGAGCCCGTCCAAGGGCCGTCGACAAGATCATTTCCACTGCTGAGCGAGCCATGATCATCAGTGATGCTCCCCTTGGCGGCCCTGGGCTTCGACCACCGTAGGCCTCGCTTAGGCTGGGTCTTATGGACGACTCCGACATCCTCGCGCGCATTCGCGAGATGGTCGATGCTGAGCATGAGCTGCGCCGCCAGATGCAGGAGAACCCAGGTGAGATCGGCGATGCCGCCGCGAGGCTTCACGGCCTTGAGGAATCCCTTGATCAATTCTGGGATCTGCTACGCCAGCGGCGCGCCCATCGGGAGTTCGCGCAGGACCCAGATGAGTCCCACGCCAGACCCCCGCAGCAGGTTGAGGGATACCTGCAGTAGGCGAGGTCCAGAGTCATCCCACCGGTGACGGCCGATACACCGCCACGGTCCAAGCCAGGTGGCCTGATCTGATCAGAGTGGATTCGAGCAGGTCGAACCGCCGTGCAAGGGCGCTCAGCAGCCGTCGCGAGTACCAGGTCCGGGCGTAGATGGAGATGATCACGACTCCACCAGGTGCCAGTCGGCGCGCATGATGCGCTACGACGCCGATTGGATCAGGCAGGTAATACAGGACTTCATTCATCACCACTGCATCTGGTGGCTGGTCGGCAACGAAGTTGGACGCATCGGCGCACACGAACTGCGTCCGTCGGTCGCACTTGCGTCGGGCAAGCGTGATGGATTGCTCGCAGTTGTCCACGCCGAGATACCGGCCGTACCTCAGACCCTCCTGCAGGATCCCTTGTGAGCAGCCGATGTCGAGGACGAATCCATCGTGGGCATGGTGCTCGGTTGCGCTCCTGACCGCCCGATAGCGTGCGGCCTCGTCGCGTCCACGCAATCGCTGCCAACTGTCCTTTCGGTTCTCCCGCGCGTTGTCGCGCGCCAGGATCGATCGCACCAGGAAGAGTGGAATCGGCGCCGCAGCGAGCAGCTCAACGGCCGCCTTGCTTCGCATCAGTTGGGCTACGAAAGTGTCCCCAGCGTTGCTGCGACGTCCCAAGAAACGTCCTCCCCGATCAGTCTGCTCGACCCAGTCGTGGTCATGAGTCGAGCCTGGCACAGCTACCTGACCCGATCACGATACCTCGGGTGATCTTCTTTGCAGCGGCCCTTGCGGCCGAGTGAGTATTCACTCGAACCGTGACGGATCTCCTGCTCCGCGCCGTACGATCACGGCTTGGCCGTTGGAGAGATCAACCACAGTGGTCGGGACCTCACCACATTCACCAGAGTCCACCACGGCATCGAGGAGATGATCAAGGCGTTCCATGATCTCCCAGCCCTGCGTCAGCGGTCGATCCTCCCCCGGCATGATCAAGGTGCTCGACACGAGCGGTTCCCCCAGCCCGGCCAAGATCGCCTGCGCGACCACATGATCAGGAATACGCACCCCGACCGTACGCCGCTTGGGATGCAGCATGCGTCTGGGAACCTCGCGGGTTGCCGGCACAATGAAGGTGTACTGCCCTGGTGTCAACGCCTTGACGGCGCGAAAGATCACATTATCCAGCTGGACGAACCGCCCCAGTTGAGTGAAGTCGGCGCAGACCAGGGTGAAATGATGCCGGCTGTCCAGCTCACGGATTTCTCTAATCCGCTCCAGGCCCGACCGGTTCTCAAGCTGGCAGCCAAGCGCGAAGCAGGAGTCCGTTGGGTAGGCGACCAGCCCGTCAGCTCGCAGTAAGTCGACCACTCGGCCAATTGTTCGTGGCTGAGGGTTGTCCGGATGGACATCGAAGTAGCGGGCCATGAAATTGAGCCTAGTGGGATGGCGCCGCTCCCCTGCCGACACTGAGCATCACCTGCTCGGACTCCGCACCGTCTGCAGATGATGCACCGTCCAAGTAATCGACGCGGAGTCGACTTCAGGAAAAAGTAGAAGTTAACGTGAAGTTTAGGTATTGCTAGACTGGCAGGCGTGTTACACCGTACGGATCTGCTGACCATCGGCGAGCTGTCTGCGCGTTCCGGATTCGCACCATCTGCCCTGCGGTACTACGAGAACCTCGGCCTGATCACGTCCAGCCGCACCTCTGGGAACCAGCGCCGGTACGAGCGCGCGATGCTGCGCCGTTTGGCGTTCATCCGCTCCGCGCAACGCGTCGGATTGTCGCTGGAGGAGATCACTCAAGCACTGCGGACCTTGCCAGGAAGTCGTACGCCGACCAAGGCCGACTGGACCCGCTTGTCGCACCAATGGCGCGGTCGGCTCAACGAACAGATCGAAAGGCTGGAACGCCTGCGGGACCGGTTGGACAGCTGCATCGGCTGCGGCTGCCTAAGCCTGCAGAAATGCACACTGCAGAATCCAGATGACTACGTGAGCTCTCGTGGACCTGGCGCTGTCTACCTGGAGCCGTCCAACGACTGATCGGCTGACTAGACGCCGCCGCTGATGGGTCGGCTACGTTACCGACATGGTCAACAAGGTGGCAATGCTTACAGCGGGCGGTGTCGCACCGTGCCTCTCCTCGGCGATCGGCGGGCTGATCGAGCGCTACACACAAGTTGCCCCCGAGGTTGAGATCATCGCTTACCGATACGGATATGAAGGTCTTTTGCAGGGCGACTCGATCACCGTGACGCCCTCCGTGCGGGAGAACGCCGCACTCCTCTACGGCTTCGGCGGATCACCCATCGGAAATTCGCGAGTCAAGCTGACCAACGCAGCCGACCTGGTGGAGCGTGGATTGGTCGCTGACGGCGTGGACCCGTTGCAGGCCGCGGCCGACCGGCTGACGGCAGACGGCGTCGACGTCTTGCACACCATCGGCGGCGATGACACCAACACCACGGCGGCCGATCTTGCCGCATTCCTGGCCAGAAACGGCCATGCCCTGACGGTGGTCGGGCTACCCAAGACCATCGACAACGACATCATCCCGGTGCGTCAGTCGCTTGGCGCCTGGACGGCGGCCGAGCAGGCCTCGCGCTTCGCGCAGAACATCATCGGCGAGCACAACTCCGGATCGCGCATGCTCCTGGTGCACGAGGTCATGGGACGGCATTGCGGCTGGCTTACTGCCGCCGCGGCGCAGGCTTACCGGGAATGGCTTGACACTCGAACGTGGCTGCCCGATATCGGCCTCAGCCGAGAAGCGTGGGAGGTCCACGGTGTCTACATCCCGGAGGCGGTCTTCGATCTTGAGGTTGAGGCCGAGCGACTCAAGGAGACAATGGACCGGATTGGCTCGGTCAACCTCTTCATTTCCGAAGGCGCTGGCGTGGAGACGATCTTGGCCGAGCTCGAGCGGTCTGGTGAGGAGGTCCCGAGAGACCCCTTCGGTCACGTCAAGATGGACAAGATCAACCCTGGTTCCTGGTTCGCCAGCAAGTTCGCCGAGCGACTTGACGCCCGCAAGGTCATGGTGCAGAAGTCGGGATACTTCTCCAGGTCTGCGGCACCCAACGAGCGCGATCTCGAATTGATCAAATCCATGACCGACCTGGCGGTTGATGCCGCGCTACGCGGTGAGGCCGGCCTGATTGGTCACGACGAGGAACGCGGCGATGAGCTCCGGGCGATCGAGTTTGACAGGATCAAGGGGGGCAAGCCGTTCGACCTCGACGCTCTCTGGTTCTCCGCGTTGCTGGACAAGATCGGACAGCCCGGCGCTCAACTGGCCACTGCGCGCTGACTTGTGCCAGAAACCCGCCTACACGTAGGTTTCTGGCGGTCTGCACGGGTCGCAACCTATGCAGGCCGAGTGCAACCTGCGTGCACGTGGGTTGTAGCAAGTGGGTGATGCGGGAGGCGGCTGGGTTACTCAGTTTTCCTTCGGCCGCGGAGAACCACCAACAACGCGTACGCGAGCGCTGCGCCCAACCCGACCCCGGTCGCGGCTCCGGTGACGTAGCCGGCGCCCATGCCAACCCGTACCGAACGCACCGCAACAGCCTCCGGTACGACGTTCGGTTCCAGATCCTCAGTTTGCTGAGGTTCGGGCGTAGGCACGGTGCTCACTTGTTCCTCAGCAGGGATCGGGACGGCCTCGTGCTGCGCGGTGGCGATCCAGGCGGCTATGAACAAGATGAGTTGGGCGAAGATGTTGAAGAACAGCATGAGCACGATCACCGGTCCGAAAATCGCCGCGGCAGGGTTGCCCTGAAACGCATTGATCAGGAAGCCGGCCAAATATTGCAGGCCTAGTAGCGCGAGCGAGCCCAGCAGCGCCCCACGGCGTACCACGGGCCAGGGCTCACGGGTCTCGGGCAGCACAGTGTAGAGATACATGAAGATCAGCCAGCCAGCGCCGATCGAGAACACGACGGAGGTGAGCCGAAGCAGCGGGGCGAGCCAGGGCTGGTCGCTGAGCCCGAGCCAGCCAACAACGGCATTGGCAAGCGAGGTCGACAGTGAGGAGAGGCCGAACGTCACGGCCAGTCCAAGCAGCAGTCCAAGCAGCAGCAGGAGGTTGCCGAGCCACCGGACCACAATGTTGATCTTCCGCGGCCGAAGATCGAATCCCGGTCGCCACTGGGTCCGCACGGCATTCTTCAAGTGGCCCATCGATTTGGCGCCGGCGTAAAGGCCAGTCACCAGACCGACGATGCCTATAGTCCAGTACTGGCTGAGGGCGTTGTTCACGACGCCAAGAATCTTGTCGCGGGTGGCCGGTTCAGCACTACCCAGCGCGTCCGCGACCATATCAGCGACGGCTTCCAAGAGCTCGGGTTGCACGACGGTTAGCACAAAGCCAGTGATCGAAAACGCCACCATCAAGATTGGGACCAGGGCGAGCACCCAGAAATAGGTTGTCGCCGCGGCGAACTGAGAGCCGAGACGGCTGATGTAGCGTTCTACGGCACGGATGATGTGTGCGATCCAGGGCTTGTGTTCGAGCCGCTTGATCCTCTCCGGTATCGCAACCATCGGTCTCCTCCCGCATGTGTGGATGTGCCCTGAGCCTGTCGAAGGGTACAGCCAGCGCTTCGACAAGCTCAGCGCGCAGAGGGGCTAGCTCTTGACAGCTGCAGCAGCCGCGCCATTGGCTGAGGCTATGAGCCCACTGTTGACAGAGTCCGAGGTGTCCCAGCAGTTAGCCGGACTTGCGAACTGGCGCCGCGCCGAAGGCGATCACCCGGCAATTGCCACGACGTTTGAGTTCACTGACTTTGTCGCGGCCTTGGACTTCGTGAATCAGGTCGGACATGAGGCGGAGCTCATGAATCACCATCCAGACGTCGACATCCGCTGGAACAAGGTGACGCTGGTTCTCTCCACACACTCCGAGGGCGGCCTCACCCACAACGATTTCGAGCTAGCGCGTCGGATCAACGATGTGGCGGGGCACGAAGCCTGAAACGACCGCCAGGCCACAAACGCCCTGGTAGCTATTCGAACGCCTCCGGCGGAGGGCAGATGCAGACAAGATTGCGATCGCCATAACCGCCATCGATGCGGCCGACCGGCGCCCAATACTTATCGAAGCCTTGGGCGTAGAGCGGACCTCTATGCAGCCCGGCCGGGAAGGCCGCCACCCTCCTCGGGTACGTGTGATTCCAATCCTCGGAGGTCACCTGTGCTTGCGTATGGGGGGCATTGACCAGCGGGTTGTCTCCGCGCGGCCACTCCCCCGCTTCGATCTTGGCGATCTCTGCGCGAATGCTGATCATGGCGTCGCAGAAGCGGTCGATCTCCTCCAGCGGTTCCGACTCCGTCGGCTCGACCATCAGCGTGCCTGCCACAGGAAAGCTCATGGTCGGCGCGTGGAAGCCGTAGTCGATCAGTCGTTTCGCTACGTCCTCCACAGTGATGCCGCTGGCTTTGGTCAATGGGCGCAGATCAAGGATGCATTCGTGGGCGACTCTCGCGTTGCGCCCTGCGTAGAGCACCGGATAATGATCATGAAGCCGCTCTGCCACGTAGTTCGCAGCAAGCAGGGCGTGTTCGGTCGCCGAGGTCAAGCCGTCGGCGCCCATCATCGCGATATAAGCGTAGCTGATCGGCAAGATGCCGGCCGAACCGTACGGGGCGGCCGAGATCGGTCCGATGCCCGTCTGCGGACCTGCCGTGGCAAGCATCGGGTGGTTGGGCAGGAACGGTGCAAGATGTGCAGCCACGCCCACCGGTCCAACGCCGGGGCCGCCGCCACCGTGCGGGATGCAGAAGGTTTTGTGCAGGTTCAGATGGCTCACGTCAGCGCCGAAGCTGCCCGGGCGTGCCAGTCCGAGCAGCGCGTTCAGATTGGCTCCGTCGACATAGACCTGACCACCGGAGTCGTGAACCATGTCGCACAGCTCGACGATGCCTTCCTCAAACACGCCGTGCGTGGAGGGATAGGTCACCATGATCGCGGCAAGTTGATCATGGTGTTCCGTGATCTTGTTCCGCAAGTCCTCCATGTCGACAGCGCCATCAGCGGCGGCCTTGACGACGACCACCTTCAGGCCTGCCATGGTTGCCGAGGCGGCGTTCGTACCATGCGCCGATGAGGGGATCAGACAGATGCGCCGTTGCTGATCACCGCGCGACTTGTGGTAGGCGCGGATGGCAAGCAAGCCGGCGAGCTCACCCTGACTCCCGGCGTTGGGCTGGATCGATACCTTCGCGTAGCCGGTGAGTTCTGCCAACCACGCTTCCAGCTCCTCGATCAAGGCCAGATAGCCTTGTGCATCCTCGACCGGGGCGAACGGGTGCAGGTTCGCAAAACCCGGATAGGAGATCGGTTCCATTTCCGTTGTGGCGTTCAGTTTCATCGTGCATGAACCGAGCGGGATCATGCCGCGATCGAGGGCCAAGTCGCGATCGGATAGCGCCCGCAGATAGCGAAGCATCGCGGTCTCGCTGTGATGAGTGTTGAAAACCGGATGGGTGAGGTAGGTCGACGTACGTTCGAGCCCGCTCAAGTTGTTCTCGAATGACTGCATGGAGCTCTCGGTGACGCCGAACGCGGCGCGCACCAGGACAAGCTGGTCAGCGGTGGCGTCCTCGCCTACTGAGACGCCGACATGATCCTCGTCGACGAGCCGGAGGTGAATGCCGGCCTCCCGCGCTGCCGCCACCACCCCGTAGGCCCGCCCCGGAACCTTGGCCAGCACGGTGTCGAAGAAGGAGTCGTGGACCACGCGGATCCCTCCGCCTACAAGATCATTGGCCAGCCCCACGGCGCCGGCATGAATGGACTTGGATATCTCGCGCAGACCGCGCGGCCCGTGATAGACCGCGTACATGCTGGCCGTCACGGCGAGCAGCACCTGCGCTGTGCAGATGTTCGAGGTCGCCTTCTCCCGGCGGATGTGCTGCTCTCTGGTTTGTAGTGCCAAGCGGAAGGCGGGGGTGCCATCGCGATCCTTGGAGACCCCGACAAGGCGCCCGGGCAAGGTGCGTTCCAGGCCCGCGCGGACGGATATGAAGCCCGCGTGCGGTCCACCGTAAAAAAGCGGGACCCCGAACCGCTGGCTCGACCCGACAGCCACGTCCGCACCCCACTCCCCCGGCGGCGTTAGCAGGGTCAGCGCCATCAGGTCGCAGGCCGCGATCACCAACGCGCCACGGGCATGTGCTCGATCGGCGATGTCCCGGAGCTCCTCTATGCTGGCGAGCCGGCCGCTCGCGCCGGGCGTTTGCACGACGACGGCGAACAGATCCGTCTCCACGATCGCCTCCGCCAGCGGCTTGCTGGCGACAATAACCTCGATCCCCAGAGCAGCCGCCCTGGTCGCCACGACTCCGATGGTCTGCGGCAAGGTGTCGGCGTCGAGCAGGATCGCCTGTCCTCCTTTTACGCTGCGCCGGGCAAGTGTCATGGCCTCGGCGGCGGCGGTCGCCTCGTCGAGCAGGCTCGCTCCCGCCGTCGGCAGAGCGGTGAGATCTGCAATCACGGTCTGAAAGTTGAGCAAGGCCTCGAGCCGGCCCTGACTGATTTCGGGCTGGTAGGGCGTATAGGCGGTGTACCAGGCGGGCGACTCGAGAACGTTTCGTCGGATCACCGAAGGAGTCACAGTGCTGTGGTAGCCGAGGCCGATCATCGGTGTCAGTGGTCGATTTCGGCTCGCGAGGTCGCGCAGCACCGCCAATGTCTCGGACTCAGAAAGTGCGGCCGGCAGTGCCAGCGGTTCAGTGCTGCGGATCGACCGCGGCAGCGACTGATCGACGAGCTGCTCCAGGTCAGTCAAGCCGAGAGTGGCCAGCATCTTCTCGCGGTCATCGACCTGAGGGCCGATGTGACGCGTGCTGAACCGCTGCGAAGGTAGCGAGCTCATTTTTGTGTCTGGAAGAGTGGCGGTCATCGAGACTTCTTTCGCGCGGGTACACAGGTAGGTGCCGTCGCTCCCGCGAGCAGCACTCCCCCTCTGTCACCGGCGGCTCCAGAGTTGCCATGGCGTGCGCGGTCTTGATTGCCTGAGAGGTTCCGGGGAGGTTGCCCCTTCGGCGCCACTACCTCAGCGGAGGTGGTGAACTCTCCCGCGCCGCCGTTCCAGCAGCGCCCAGATTACCCGGTCAACTGCCGGCTCGTGCCCGTCGGCGCTGGGAAACCTCGTCGTCCGACTGAGGCTCAACAACCTCGGCACGCTCCGCGGGCAACTCAGCAAGCGTCCCTTCTATGTCGCGCCAGACACCGCCCAACGCGATACCGAAAACTCCCTGGCCTCCGCGAAGCAGGTCGATTACTTCATCGTCAGAGGTGCACTCGAAGACCGAGACTCCATCACTCATCAACGTCACCTGGGTCAAGTCCTGGACACCGCGGGCGCGCAGATGCTCGATCGCGGTGCGGATCTGCTGCAGCGAAATGCCGGCGTCGATCAGCCGTTTGATCACTTTCAAGATCAAGATGTCGCGGAAGCTGTAGAGGCGCTGCGAGCCCGATCCGGACGCGCTCCGTACCTCGGGGACCACAAGGCCGGTACGCGCCCAATAGTCGAGCTGCCGGTAGCTGATACCGGCGGCGTTGCAGGCAACCGGGCCACGGAAGCCCAGATCGACCGGCAGCGGCGAAAAGTCGCCCTCGAACAGTAGTCCTTGGGCTTCGGCCGACTCAATGTCGGACGAGGGGGCCGGCTTCGCTGATGCGTCGGTGCTGTTCACGTGCGCCTCCGGACCTTCAGAATCTGTTACTTGCGATGGGAAGGACAACTCTATCGAGTTCTCTGCGCGTAATTCCACGGTCGGTATTACTCTCTGAACGCTACGACGAGTACCCAAACGGGTCAACGACCACGCTGCCTGCCACGCCCGGCGTCGACAAAGTCTAAATCCGTACTTGAAGGTTGGCTCGAGGATAGAGGCACAACTGCCAGTCTCATGTTGAGCTTGAGTGTTGCCGCTGACTAGGACTTTGGCTCTTCACCTGTGACAAAGTCATCGGGATTGACCTGATCGAGAAATTCCCGGAACTTCTCCACCTCGTCATCTTCAGCCTCCGGAATCTCGATGCCGGCCTCATCGAGCACGTCCTCGGCGCAATAGATGTCAGATCCGACCCGAAGTGCGAGAGCGATCGCGTCCGACGGGCGGGCACTGACCTCGATCCCATCGACCAGCAGCACCGCGTAGAAAGTGCCACCTTCGAGTTCTGTGATGTGCACCTCCGTCAGCCGGTGGCCCAAAGTCGTGAGTGTGTCAACCATGAGGTCATGGGTGAGTGGCCTGGGCGGGACGATGCCTTCCTGAGCATTAGCGATCGCTGCGGCCTCCGCTGCTCCGATCCAGATGGGCAGGTATCGACTCCCGCCAACCTCGCGCAACAAAACCATCGGAGCATTCGACGGCATCTCGACCCGGACACCCACCACATCGAGCTCACGCATGCGACAACACTACTTCGCGAGATGCCCGCTACAAGATCACCCCTCACTGGCGCGCTGCGCGAGTAGACATGGTGGCCTCTCAAAATCTGACGCTGGTTTGCGCGTCCCGCCGTCAGGGGGTGATCGGCTGCGAACCAGCGTCGGTTTTTGAGGGATCTCGAAGCTGCAGTCCCGATTCGTGAGGTGGAGCTCTCACATATTGCGCTCCATGGCGGTGCGCACCAAAGCCGCATGAAAGCTGATCACCAGCTGGGTGACATCGCTTGGGACGTCACGATTGCCGCCGGCTCGCCGGATGTACGGTGCGATCACTTGCTCGACGAGACCCACCTCACGGTCGGCCGACAGCTTGAAGGCCCGCAGGTGTCGCCCGTCAATGCCGTACTCGGCCAGTCGCCGGGCAGCGATCGCCAGCGTGAGGGCGTCTCTGCCGTAGTGCGCCGTTCCGCGTCGGGTTGCCACGATCTGGGTTCGTTCCAACTCGCTGAGCGCGCTCTCGGTCAGACCACTTGCGTCCAACAACTCTTGGCGGGTCAGCCTGACCGGCTGCTTGGCCGCCGCGGCCGGCGGGCTGACGGACCGATCGGTGGCCGCTGCACCGCTACCAGCTGGCGCGCTCTGGGCGCCGGTCGTGAGCGGAGCCTGCCCACGATCAAGTTGCTCCAAGTGCTCCTTGATCACTTTCAATGGCAAGTAGTGATCTCGCTGCACCGCCAACACATAACGCAGTCGCTCAACATCATTTTCGGAGTAACGGCGATAGCCCGAGGGCGCCCGCTGCGGAGTGATCAGGCCCTCAGCCTCCAGGAACCTGATCTTGGAGATCGAGATATCGGGGAATTCGGTTCGCACAATTGCCAGGACCTGGCCAATGCTGCGGGTAGCGTGCCGAGGACGGGATTCGGCGACGAATGCACCCGGATCCTCCGCGCCTCGAGCGCGAGCTTCACGGGCCGCGCTGGCCGCAGGCTCGGCAGGGTTCGGCATAACGTTGAGACCCAGGACACTAGTCCGGGGCCTGAGTACTCCCGAAGTAGACCAGGCGGAACTTGCCAATCTGCACCTCGTCGCCACTCCGCAGGAGGCTTTCATCGACGAGGTCCCGATTGACGTAGGTCCCGTTGAGACTCCCCACATCCTTGACCAGAGTTCCCTCCGGGGTGCGACTGAACGTGGCGTGACGGCGGGACACCGAGATGTCGTCGAGGAAGATGTCGGAATCCTCATGTCGTCCAACACTGACGACGTCGGTGTCCAGCAAAAAACGACTTCCGGCGTTGGCGCCCCGCTGCACGATCAGCAGCGCAGACCCGTACGGCAACGCACTGACGGCGGCCTCATCTTCGGCCGTCAGCGAGTCCGTGTCACGTTCCTCAACCATCGCGGGCATCGCCTTGGTCGTGTCGCCGGTCGGCACTTTTTCGGGGGTCGCGGCTCGGGCAGCACCAGGGATCAGCGCTGAGCCACATTGGCCGCAGAAGTTACTCCCCTCTGGGTTCTCGTGTCCACAGTTGGTACAGAACGGCATTAATTCGACTTTCGTGTACAGCCTCGAAGGCTCGAGACGTGATGCAGAGTTTAGGACCAAACGCAAACCCGCACGCAGCCGACGGGTGGTTCAGCCTGCCACCTCTTCGGCATAGGAATCAGCATCCAGCAAGTCGTCCAGGTCGGCGCCCTCGTCCAGCTCCAGCTCGAAGAGCCAGCCGTCCCCGTATGGATCGGTGTTGATGGTCTCTGGGTTGGCCTCCAGTAGCGGGTTCACCGCGGTGACCACACCGGGCACCGGGCAAAAAATGTCCGAGACGCTTTTAGTTGATTCCAACTCACCGCATGCATCACCGGCCGACACGCCGTCCCCCACCTCCGGCAAGGTCACAAAGACGATGTCGCCCAGCTGATCAGCCGCGTACTCGGTGATTCCCACCCGCACGCTGCTGCCGTTCCCGCTGCGCACCCACTCGTGCTCGGTCGAGTACTTCAGATCTTCCGGATAGTCCGACATCAGGCTCCTCAAGCTCACATCATCGAGGGGTTGACTGCGGTGGCGCAGGCCGAGCGTACTGATTCTCCCTCGGTTCGTGTAACGATTCGATCACTACCCTGTCTTGTTGTTCGAGTTGTACTTGCCCCCCAATCCTGGGTCCGGTGATCTCAGAGACGATTCCGCCCCGAAACTGGGCCGCCTCCTCCAGGCTGTGCGGATCCCCGATGACCTCGAGTGTTATGGGGCGACTGACCGGTTTGCCGTCTATGACAAGCCCACGCGCATCCGAGCCGAACCACGTTGATGCGACTACCCGGATCGTGTTGTTCACCTCGATTACTTCGGCACCCGCGTCGCGCATCTCCTCAACCGCGTCCAGCAGAACTCCGGCATCTACAGCTGCATTCGGATCGGCGATCCGCATCCGAATACCTCGTCCCTCGGCTGGCGCGGTGCCGGCCAGGATCGACAGCTCAGTGAGGTGCCTTTCTGCCTCTGCCCGCGCCACGCGCTGCGTGTCGGCACCCGAGCGCAGGTTGCTTCTGGTCTGGTCCAGCTGCGCGATCTCGCCCTCGAGCCGCCTTGATTCCGCACTGAGCCCATCAAGCAGCTGAACCAGATCTTCGCGTCGGGCCGACGCATAGGTGTCATCCGTCGCGTTGATTTTGAACTGCATGACACCGGCGGCACCGACGATGAACAAAATGATCGCCGCCAAGATCTGCCCGCGACCTGGATGGAGTAGCGATGCCCGCAGTCGAGTACGTGTGCTGCGTGCAGCGCTGGCATCATCCTCGATCACGCTCGTGGGGTGCGGAGGGAGCCGGGCCGCATCCGCAGTTGAAGTCGGCGGGTGCTCCTCGCCGATCAGGCGGCGTTGACTACGCCGTAGTGAGGTGACATGGCGAGAGGCCGCGCTACGCGACCGGGCGTGGAATCGCGGCCGCCGCGACGGCTCCGGTTTGTGGCCGTTGCGTCCAGCCTCGTCAGGCATGGAAGAGCGCCCGCCTGATTGCAGCCGCGTTAGTGAAGATGCGAATTCCGAGGACCACCACGACCGCCGTGGCTAGCTGTGAGCCGACGCCGATCTGGTCACCCACATAGACGATCGCGGCAGCAATCAAGACATTGGAGATGAACGACACA
This sequence comes from Propionibacteriaceae bacterium, assembly GCA_035489975.1. Classification (GTDB taxonomy): domain Bacteria; phylum Actinomycetota; class Actinomycetes; order Propionibacteriales; family Propionibacteriaceae; genus Microlunatus. The sequence goes on from DATHIJ010000111.1 coordinate 14,023, forward strand.
ACGAAGACCCGGTCAGTGAAGGTGCCCTCCAGGTACGCCCGGAACGCACCGAACAGGGCGTCCATTGCCGCGACGATGGCGATCGGAAGGTACGGCTGGAGCACCTGCGGAATCGAAGGCTCCAGCACAAGGCCGAGCACGATCCCGGCGAGCAGGCCCAGCAACGGGATCACGACGTCGCCTCCCCCGCATGACGGAGCACCATGCCAGGATCGGCTGCCAGATCGAGCTGCTTCACGTCACTGATCTCGTATCTCATTCGCCGGTTCTGGGCCAGGTCATTCCACCACGCGCCCGCCGAAGACTCAACAAACCGAGCCTGCAGGGTACGCGGATCGCCGATCGCTTCGACACGGTATGGGCGGGTGAGTGAGCGATAGTCGACCGTAATGGCGTCGCCGGCACTTCGGATCGCC
>DATHIJ010000112.1:0-6080 GCA_035489975.1 Propionibacteriaceae bacterium
CCGAGTAGCCCCCGCCGCCGGTGGACACCCAGCGTCCCGCGCAGAGTTCGTCGGCCAAGCCGGCCAGAGCGAGATATGAGGCGCGCTGACCATCAAGGGAAAGGTTGAGGTCAGCCAGTGGGTCCTGTCGGTGCGAATCGCAGCCGTGCTGGGTAACCAAGACCGTGGGCTTGTGCACCTGGAGGACCGGTGGTACGACGGCGTGAAAGGCTCGAAGCCAGTCGGCGTCGGTGCTGCCGGGTGGGAGTGCGATGTTCACAGCGGTGCCCTCGGCTCCCCGCCCACCAACCTCGTTCGGGAAACCCGTGCCAGGAAATAGGTACGCCGGCGTCTCATGGAGGCTGATGGTCATGACCCGCGGGTCGTCGTAGAAGATCGCTTGCACGCCGTCGCCATGGTGGACGTCCACATCGACGTAGCCCACTCGGTCACAGCCGTTATCCAGCAGCCAGCGGATTGCAATGGCAACGTCGTTGTAGACACAGAAGCCGCTGGTCATGCTCGGCATGGCGTGATGCAGGCCTCCGCTGATGTTGCAGGCGCGCAGCGCATCACCAGTCCAGACCCGGTGAGCCGCCTCAACGCTTGCCATGGCGACTCGCGCAGCAATCTCGTGCATTCCGGGAAAGACCGGGTTGTCGCTCGTCCCCAGCCCGTAACGCTGATTGGGCTCCCCCCGCTGCACGGCAGCGATGTAGTCGGGAGTGTGCACAGTCTGCAGCAATCCAAGATCGATCTCGGGTGGAGGCACGATTTGAAGGCGGTCCAGTACGCCGAGTTGCCGAGCCAGCGAAATGGTGTTGGTGACCCGACCCGGCGCCATCGGATGATCAGATCCGAAGTCGTATTTGGTCAGATCGTCCGAGAAGACGAGCAGCCCAGTCATCCGCGACCCGTACCCTGCTTGTCCTCTCGAGCGGCGGCGGCAAGATCACGGCTGCGATCGCGTGCGGCCTCCATAGCACGCAAGAACGCCGCCCGGACCTTGTGATCTTCGAGCTCGCGTACAGCCGCCGCTGTGGTGCCGCCGGGCGAGGTGACGCGTTCTCGTAACACTGTGGGATGCTCTCCGGTCTCACGCAGCAGCTTGGCTGAACCAAGCATGGTTTGCACTACCAGCTCGGTGGCGGTGTCGCGTGGCAATCCCAGATGCACTCCAGCCTCGATCATGGCTTCCACCACGAAGAAAAGATAGGCAGGGCCAGTGCCGGAGATTGCCGTCACGGCGTCCTGGTAACGCTCCGGCACGGTGATCACACGACCCGTCGCCGACAAGATCTCCGTCACACGATCGAGATGATCTTGGGTACTGTGCGATCCGGGAGAGATGGCGGCCATCCCCTCGTCCACTTGAGCCGGCGTATTAGGCATGACCCGCACCACGGCAACCCCTTCCGGCAGGCGGGACTCGATAAAAGCCGTGTCGACGCCAGCGGCGAGTGACACCACAAGCGCGCCCGGCTTGATCGACTGGGAGATCTCATTGAGCAGATCGTTCATGTCCTGCGGCTTGACGACCAAGATCACGGTCTCCGCCTCAGCAACGGCCTCGGTGTTTTCGAGCATCTTGATCCCATATCGGGCCGTCAGCTCATGCTGCCGCTCCAGCCTACGGTCGGTGGCGACGATCTGGTCGGCATGCCAACCGGCCCGCAGCAGACCGGACAGCACGGTCTCGCCCATCACACCCGCACCCAAAATGGCCAGCGGATGCGCACCCGTGGTCGAAGCCGGTGACGTCACAGGGCTCCAGCCCGCCCACCGGCCACCAGCTGGCTGCTCACCAGCTCGGCAATCTGTACGGCGTTCAGCGCTGCGCCCTTACGCAGGTTGTCGTTCGAGATGAACATGATCAGACCCTTGCCAGCCGGCGCAGCTTGGTCAGCCCGGATCCGCCCGACGAAACTCGGATCCTGGCCGGCGGCATCCAGCGGCGTCGGTACCGCCATGAGCTGAACGCCCGGAGCGCGAGCGAGCAGGTCGGTCGCCTGGTCCGGGCTGAGATCCTCAGCGAACTCCGCGTGGACGGCAAGCGAATGCCCAGTGAAAACCGGGACGCGGACACAAGTGCCGGAGACCCGAAGATCGGGGATGTGCAAGATCTTCCGAGACTCATTGCGCAACTTCTGCTCTTCATCGGTCTCGCCGGTACCGTCCTCGACGAACGAGCCTGCCTGCGGAAGGACGTTGTAGGCGATGGCTTTGACGTACTTGCTCGGCACGGGGAAGTCAACTGCATGACCGTCGTGGGTGAGCTCGCTCGCGCGATCGACAACGGCCTTGGCCTGCACGTCGAGCTCGGCCACTCCTGCGCCACCTGACCCCGAGACCGCTTGGTACGTCGCGACTTGCAGGCGTACCAGACCGGCGGCCCGATGCAGTGGTGCCAGTACCGGCATGGCTGCCATCGTCGTGCAGTTGGGATTGGCGATGATGCCCTTGGGCGGGCGGATCGCGTCCTCTGGATTGACCTCGGAGACCACGAGCGGAACGTCCGGGTCCATTCGCCAGGCGGATGAGTTGTCGATCACGATCACCCCGGCAGCCGCCACCTTGGGCGCCGTCACTAACGATGCTGCCTTGCCGTTGGAGAAGAGTGCGAGATCGAGGCCCCCGAAGTCAGCGGTGGCAGTCTCCTCCACGATGACCTGATCGTCCCCCCAAGGGAGACGCTGGCCCGCGGAACGAGCTGAGGCGAAGAACCGCACCTCGCTGATCGGAAACCGGCGCTCCTTGAGCAGCTTCCGCATGACGCCGCCGACCTGCCCCGTGGCACCGAAGACCCCTACACGCATGGCGCCAAGCCTAAGTCCTTGCACACAGACCACTTTTCCATTTCCCAGGCATCGGCCGTAGTGGGGCAGTCAGGTGGACAACTGGCGGACCGGCCGTCCCTCCGATCCCGCCACCCAACTGAGAAGGGCAGGATGGGCCACGTGACACAGACAGTCGCGTCTGAGGTGGAGGTGGACCGGACACGCCTGGGCATTGAAGTCGTGATCGTGCTCGGTCTTTCGCTGGGCCAGTCGGCGGTCTATGCGGTGCTTCGCATCATTGAGCGGCTGACGCGCGAGGTGCCGTTGGCCCAGCAAACCTCCACGCTGAATCCCTCGATTACCCCAGACCGTCCCTGGCTCGACCTGACCTACCAGCTGGTCGGCATCGCCTTTGGCCTGATGCCGGTGCTGCTGGCGCTGTACCTGTTGAACCTCACCAATGCACCGGCTGGCCGTACCATCGGTTTCGACCTGCAGCGGCCGCGGTTCGATCTTGGCTTCGGGGCCCTGATCGCAGTCGCCATTGGCGTACCGGGGCTCGGCCTGTACGCCCTGGCCCGCATCCTCGGCATCAATACCGAGGTTCAGGCATCGGGGCTCACCGGTAACTGGTGGACCATCCCTGTGTTGATCTTGTCAGCTGTCCAGAACGCCCTCTTGGAAGAGATCGTCGTCGTCGGTTACTTGTTCACTCGACTGCGGCAACTTGCCTGGAACACCGTTGCGATCATTGCCCTCAGTGCCATCATTCGCGGCTCCTACCACCTTTATCAGGGCATTGGCGGTTTCATCGGCAATCTGATCATGGGCGTGATCTTCGGCTTGATCTACTTGCGCTGGAAGCGCGTCGGCCCGCTGATCGTTGCCCACACGCTGCTGGACATCACGGCCTTCGTGGGATACGCCCTCGTCGCTCCCCATGTCAACTGGCTCTAACTGCGCCTCAGTTCTTAGTGATCAAGCTGCGCGCGAAGAACCGCATGTTTGAGGGGCGCTCGGCGAGGCGGCGTACCAGATAGCCATACCAATCGGTGCCATAAGGAACGTAGATGCGCATCGAGTGGCCGAGTTTGGCGAGCCGTTGCTGCTCGGTCGGCCTGATGCCGTAAAGCATCTGGAACTCGAAGTCTCCTGGCTCGCGTCCATGATCAGCCGACAGCTTGAGCCCGATGTCGATCAAAGTCGGATCGTGAGTGGCCAACATCGGGAAGCCATTGCCGGCCATCAAGATCTTCATGCAGCGCACGTAGGATTTGTCGATCTGCTGCCGATCTTGGAATGCCACGGTTTCCGGCTCCGCGTACGCCCCCTTGCAGAGCCGCACTCTCGATCCGGCCACAGCCAGATCTCGGCAGTCGTCTTCGGTCCGGTGCAGGTACGCCTGCAGCACCGCCCCCGTGTCGGGGTACTCCTTACGCAGTGTGTGCAAGATCTCCAGGGTCGAGTCCGTCGTGGTGTGATCCTCCATGTCGAGTGTCACCGCGGTCTCGGCCATGCGCGCGGCGCGGCAGATCAGCTCCGCATTCTCCAAAGCGAGCTGCGGGCCGTCCCGGAGGTGTTGGCCGAGTGCGGTCAGCTTGATCGAAACCTCGGCCGATCTGCTGAGGCCAGATTCGCGAAGCTTCACCAGCAGATCAAGATAAGCGACCACCACTGCGTCGGCATGCGCTGCATCGGTGGTGTCCTCCCCGAGGTAGTCGATGCTGACCAGCAGTCCGGCACCAACCAAACGGCGGGTTACAGCCACGACCTCGCGGGACGTCTCCCCTGCGATGAAGCGCTCGACCACGCCCGCCGTCACCGGTGCGGTGGTCACCGCGTTCTTGATCTTCTGGCTATGGGAGGCTCGAAGCAGCGCGCGACGCAGCATTCGCTTCCTCCCTTCGCGGATGCCTAGTGTCGAGCGATGCCCGATCTGCAAACTGCCCTGACTCTAACCTTGGCTCATGAGCATCGGCCACACGGTCGTGCTATTGCCCGGCGTGCACGACAGCAGCTCCCTGACCACGGCTCTGAAAGCAGCCCTGGACGACGCCGCGCGGGTACTGACGCCTGACATCACGGTCAGCACTACCACAACAGTGGTCTTGGAGGATCCGGCTCTCAGGGTGCTGAACACGATTAATTCCGGCGGCACCGATCGAGCGGTGCTTGTCGGTCATGGTTGGGGAAGCATGGTCGCTCTACAGGTTGCCGCTACTCATGGGCAGCTGGTCGCCGCACTCATGCTGAGCACCAACGCCCACCTGGAGACCATCCTGGTCCGTTCCCTTTACTACGGCATCCTCAACTTGTTGCCCGCCGCCATCGTGCAGCAGCTGGGCGCCCGGCCGCCTGATGTGCTCAATCTTCTCGACCAGGTCCGGCCCGCAGACTTCAAATCCTTGGCGGCGCGGGTAACAGCCCCCGCGCTGGTCGTCGTCGGCGAGCACGATGTTGCCAATCGAGGGCCTAGTGCCACCCTCGCCAGATCGCTGGCACTCGGTAATCTGCGTGTCATGCCGCACGCCGGCGCCGGCTGGCGGGCCCAGCAGCCTCAAGTTGTCGCGACCCTATTGGTCGAGTTCATCTCGAGCTTGACCTAGCGGGGCCGGTGAGTTGGTCGCGCGACGCCAGTCTGATCATGAGATCGTGGCCGCTCCACGATCAACCACCTCCAGAGAGGGGAAGGGATGGCCGAAGTCCTCCTAGACATGGCGGTCTCACTCGATGGGCTCATCGCCGGGCCCGGCGGTTCTGATGCGGGCTTGTACGACTGGTACTTCAATCCGACGGAGGTCAGTAGTCCCGTGATCGGGGAACTGGTCGAAGCTACCGGCGCCATCGTCATGGGCAGGGGAGCCTTCGCCACCGGAGAGGAGGCTGGAGGCTGGGACGACACGCCGTACGGGGTGCCGCACTTCGTGATCACCCACCATCCACCGGCTCCGCTACCAAGCCGGAAGGTCGAGTTCGTCTTCGTCACAGATGGCGTTGCGGCCGCTGGCGATGCTGCGAAGAAGGCAGCTGGCGGCCGCTACGTGACAATCGGCGGCGGAGCCGACATCGCCAAACAATGCCTGGTGGCTGGACTGGTCGATGAGCTGCAACTGCACGTCGTTCCACTCATCCTCGGAAAAGGCGTCCGCCTGTTCAGCGGCTTCGATCAGCCTTGGCGTCTGACGAAGATGCGCGTGATCGACGCTTCCAACGTGACGCATCTCCGCTACCGCGTCGACGGTCAACGTTAGAGGAGGTCTCCGTGGCCGCGCAGACCCAATGGCTGCATGTCCTCATCGACGTAGCCCCCGACGTCGCAGAGCG
>DATHIJ010000113.1:0-7117 GCA_035489975.1 Propionibacteriaceae bacterium
GGCAGCTATCCGGTGAATGTTCCACCCAGGTCTGCTTGGAGCGTCGCGGAAACCGAAGCCGGGCAGCGACGGAACAACGACATGGAATGCCGGTCTCAGTGCCTCGCCGAACGCGGCTGGATCAGCCAATCGCCTCACTACCCACTCGAACCCGAGGAACGAGCCGGGCCACCCGTGAGTCATGATCAGCGGTACGGCATGGGCAACCGGTGAGCGGACTTGAATGAAATGCACCGAGAGTCCGTCGATCGCAGTTCGGTAATGAGGCAGTCGGTTGAGGCGCCGCTCGGTCGCCCGCCAGTCGTACGCCGTAAGCCAATGCTCACAGAGTTGTCGCAACACCTCGAGCGGTACTCCTTGAGACCAGTCCGAGACGGTTTCCCGGCTGGGCCACCGCGCTGCCGAAAGCCGTCGGCGGAGATCAACGAGATCTGCGTCGGGTGCGGCGATCCGGAGCGGCTCCAGCAGGGTCACCGCTCCATCCTCTGACACGATCACCTCAAGTGCCGATTGGCCGGTACGGGCGCCGTCGAAGCGGGCGCCGGAGCCCAGCGCGCCGCTACGGTAGAGCCCGCGGAGCCGTCAGCGCGAATTATTCGAAGGAGTGCCAGATGAGCGTCACCATTGACGGCCCGGCCGACTTCCCGGCGTTGTATCGGAGCGCGGACCGTGAGTCGGAGCGAGCACAGCGGTCATACCTGAGGTCAGTCAGGGTGCGCCTCGGCGCTCTGATCGTCGCGGCATTCGGCGGCGCGCTCACCCTGACTACCGCGGGTGGATTCCACATTGGTGGCGGGCTGGCCTTTTTCGCCTTCGCGTGCGCGCTGGGCGCCGAGCTCTATCTCGCCACGACAAGCCCGCTCACAACCTGGTACGAGGGGCGCGCCGCGGCGGAGTCGGCCAAGACGCTCGCCTGGCGATACATGGTGCGGGGCGAGCCTTTCGAGGTCGACGCCCCTGACGTCGACAAGAAGTTCCTTGCCCAGACCTACTCGCTGCTGCAGGACCTTCGGTCAATCTCACTGGAGACAGGAGAACCCGATGCACACCAGATCAGCGACAAGATGCGCCAAGTCCGCGCTCTCGACTTCGATGAGCGTCGGCGGGTCTATCTCGCCGACCGGATTGCCGACCAGCAACGCTGGTATTCAGAGAAGTCGCGGTGGAACGATCGCCGAGCGCGCGTCTGGGTGCTCGTCAGCATTGTGCTCGAAATTGCTGGCCTCCTCGGTGGCGCGCTCAAAGCGTTCGGCTGGATCAGCTTCGATCTGCTTGGCTTCCTTGCCGCGTCCGCCGGAGGTGTCATGGCCTGGATCGAGGCGAAGCAACACCGTAACTTGGCCACGGCGTATCGCATCGCGAGTCAAGAGCTCGCCTCAATCGCGACTGAGCTCCCGTCGATGAACAGCGAGGAGGGTTGGGCCGCCTTCGTCGGCCAGGCCGAAGAGGCGATCTCCCGCGAGCACACTCTGTGGCGGGCGTCACGGGGACTGTCCGACCGCTTCAGACGCAAAGAAGGCTGAACCCTTGACCAGACCAAACCAGGGACTCGGGCCGGAATGGGCGGTCGTCGACTCGGCCGAAATATGTGCCAGGCGCCATTCCGCTGGCCGACGTCGGCGACCTGGCTCCTACGCTTAGACCAGGCGCGCGGGTGAGTGGAAGTGGTCAGTATGCAGAAAGGCGAGGCGGGGCGGGTCTTCATCAGCTATCGACGCCAGGAGACGGCGTGGCCTGCGCGGCAGCTTTATGACGTACTGGTAGCTGAGCTGGGGGCTGACCGGGTCTTCAAGGATGTCGACAACATCGAGCCGGGCGACGACTTCGTCGAACGAATCCAGTCGGCAGTGGGCTCCTGCCAGGTGCTACTCGCCCTGATCGGGCCTCAATGGCTCACGATCACCGATGCAACCGGAGCGAGACGCCTCGATGACCCAGCGGACTTCGTCCGGCTCGAGGTTGAGACCGCCCTGAGTCGAGACGACGTTCGAGTCATTCCCATTCTCGTCGACAACGCCAAGATGCCGACGCCGCAGGAATTGCCAAAGGGCTTGGCGGCCTTGACCCGTCGACAGGCGGTCGAGATCAACCCGGTCAACTTTGACACTCGCCGACTTTCGAAGGTGCTGAACGACACGTTGCACGACGTCCGCCGCGAGGCAGCCGGGTCACCGATGTCCGGTTCCGGCATAGCGGTCGGCCCACCTGAGACCACACCTCGCGTACCTCCAGTCGAATCTGCGGCCGCGGGCTGGACGGGCGATGAGCCACCCTCAGTGCCTGCCGGATCCGGAAGCGATCGAACGGCCATCCGAAAGCGAACGGGCAGGTTGGTGGCCATCGCTACCTCGATCGTTTTGCTGGTGGCGGTTGGCGTCACTGGGTGGTATTTCACGCGCGATCCTGACCAACCCAATGCGGGCGGGCAGGGCAACTCCCCATCTGCCTCAAGTCCTCCTTCCGCCACCGACGCGCCGTCGGGCAGTCCGTCGAAGACCTCGACGGCTGGGGCAACCGGTTCGGACATCCTCGCCCACCGCGGCGGCGACGAGAAATACCCGTTGCAGACGTTTGAGGCACTGACGACAGCGGCCGATGACGGCTATGCGGTGGAAACCGACGTTCGCTGGACCAGCGACAACCAGGCAGTGATCATCCACGACGAAGCGGCAACCCAGGGTTTACGGTGCGATCGGCCTTACCGGGTGTCCCAAACGACATGGAAAGTGCTCAGCGAGCACTGCCGATCATTTACGAAGGATGGGAAATCCTATCCGCCTGTCACCTACGCAAATGCCATGGAGGGCCTGGCCGCCTACGGCTCATGGGTCTACGCCGAGGTCAAGGTTGACCAGAACGCTGCGCAAAACGAGGAGTTCATCGACGTTATCCGCAGCAACGGGCTGAGTGATCGCACCGTCGTCACCTCAAACGACCTGGACCGGCTGGCGGAGATCGAAAAACTGGCACCCGACCTTCCCCGCATGCTCTTCGTTGGTGTGAAGGTTCCCGTTAGCCAATTGGCTGACGAGAAGTTGTGGGCGGTCGCGGTGAACCATGAGGTTGCATCGAAAGGCTACGTAACCGAGCTGAAGAAGGCCGGAATCATCGTCATTGTCTGGACGGTGAATGAGGAACAGGCCTGGCAGAAGGCGAGGTCCGCCGGTGCCGGCAAGGTGCTGACCGATAAGCCAAGTGCTTACGCCGAATGGCTGGGCACGCAATGAGCTGCATAGACCGGGTTCCACTGCCGTAGCCGCGTCAGCTGCGAGCGTCGGGAATCGCGCGCCGCCGCACGGAGGAGGAGCGAGCGGAGGCGCTTTTTGACTCTGCGAGCGACGACGGCGGCGGATTCCACGCGCGATGCGCGAGCAGCTCGAAAATACGGTACGGCTGGTTAGTCCTTGTGGTCGGCAGCTTCTTCGTTGGAGGTGGCGCCCTTCTGCGAGGCTCCGCTGCGGAGCGCTTTCTCTAGGCGCGCCACGGCCGCCTGCATATTCTCGGCTCCCTCCAACCATTGCCGATGCTCGAGCGAGAGCTGGTCCTGCACCGCGGCGACGTACTCACCGAGCACCGACGTGGATCCCGCGGAGATGCCGAGTCGCACGTCGTCGAGACGCTCGCGTAGGCCCTGCAGTGCCTGAGCGGTGTTCTCATAGCGTTCAGCGTTCCTGCGATCTTGGTTGATGGATTCGCGGGAGGCGGCGAACGCTTGGAGCGCGGCGCCGAACACCGCAAGTGAACCGAGCGCAGCCCATTCGCTCCTCAGGGCACCGAGTACTCCGGCCGCACCTGAGGCAATTGCTGCGACGAGGACGGATCCGGCCGAGATACTAAGGGTCCGTTCGGCCGAGGTACGGTGCCCCGACCGGCGGGTTTTGTAGTAGGCGAGCTGAAGATCTAGCTGATAGCGGCGAAAATACTCCAACTTGAGCAGCTCCAAGTGGAGATCGAGCGGCTGTACTGAGGAGTTCACGACGTAACTGAAGTAGGACAACCGCTTGGTCTCTGCACGTGCGCGCGCCGTCATCCAGTCCTCGAGGAGCCGGCCCTCCTTCACCCGAAACAATGACATCGACGCGATCCCGCCGGCTGTGACTCCTACCAGAGCGAGCACGATCAGAGTTGTCTGCGTCAATCCGCCCAATGTGCCCGTAAGCAGTGCCACAGCCATGAGTAGCGCGCTGGCCGTCGCCGTAGCGAGTACCGCCCAGTTGGCCCGGATTACCCATCGCTTGAACGTTCGCTCTGCAACAAGCGCTTCAGTGTCAGCCTCCGCGTACTGCCGTGCCAGCTCCACGGGGGCGCTGCGGGTCAGTAGGGCCGCGAGTTTCGGCGCCGAGCTCTTCAGCTGCTCGGCGTGCTCGACAGGCGACAGTCGGTAGTCACCAGGGCTCCCGCTGCCGATGATTCCAGCTGCATCCAACATGATCGTCTTTCCGCGATCTCGACACTTTTGTGGCTTGTGACTTCAAAGGTGAAGCACATGCGACCTCTTTTGGGGCAAGGCCGCTCGGACAGAGTGATTGACGTTACTCCTAATGGGACTGCAATAGCGGCCCTTCAGGCAGCTGTTGGCCGAGCCCGCTGCCGGTGAGCACTCTGTTATCCCTGGCGTTTTAGGCCTAAGACTGGACCCCCATGCGGCGAAATCCGTCGGGCGGTGTCCGTGGACGTTCGCGCGGGCTGCTCCCGGTCATCGATGGCTTGTGACGAGGCCCTCACCAGACTCGTGAGTGACCGTGGCATATGCGGATCCGTAGAGCGTGCTGGCGATTCTGGACCGCCGAGGGCCAAGCGCACTCGACGCGACACAAGGAGCATCGGAACAGCGCTGGAGGTTCGGACTCGTCTGCTTGCCTTCTGCGTTTGACCACCCCAGTTGGCTGCCGCGTGCGTTGCCGCCCGCACAATCGCTGGTCAGGCATCCGACCGATAATCAGTCGGACGATCCCGGCCCCGGCCTCAGGCACCTGCCGGTATGCGGTGCTGGCTCAGCCGAGCTCGCCGGCGGCGAGCTCGCACTCGTCGGCGGTCAGTCCCTGGGTGGCTGCGTCGAGACGGGCGTAGGCGTCGCGGTGCTCGGTCAAAAACGCGCGCCAGGCACCCTCGTCGGTGAAGCGGTCGACAGTCAGATAGCGACCCGGGTCGCTCAGCGACACGAACAGCTCGGTGCCGCGGAAGCCATCGGAACTCGAGAACAGCTGCACCCAATCGCCGGCTGCTCCATACGTCCGCTCGAACTCGGCACGGGACGTTTCCGGTACGTCGTACTCCCAGACTCGGACCATCACCCCGTCATTGTGCGGAGTTCCCGCGGGGGGTGAGGTAGCGGTGCCCGGTATTAGCGCCGGCCTGGGCTTGCCCTGGCGCTCGCTTTACTACTGGGCTGCACAGCTTCACGAAGCCAGTTGAGATGCGCCCAATTGACCCAACCCTGTCGCTGGAGGCTGCCCCTCTGGCAGCCGCACCCAGCAGAGGCTTGACCAGCCGAACTCAGCAGCGTCACAAGGGTGTCGGCGCGGTGGAGCAGCCTGACCTTCTCAGACGCGGAGCTCCTGGGCCGAGAAGCTCAGCTAGTGCAAAACCGGGAGCACACGCGAGAAATACATGAGCAGTCCTGCTCGCCTGCCAAGAGAACAAATGCCCTAGTCAAAGCGATATTAAGCTGGTGGAGCTAAGGGGACTCGAACCCCTGACCTTCTCGTTGCGAAGGTTGCGCCCGATTGGGTGCCGACGCGCGCCACCGTTGTTGACGGTGCATTCTGTGCATCGTGATCATGGCTGTCGTCGACTGGGGGCACACGGGGAGCAGACGTTACTGCCCGGACGACCTCGCGTGTGAGCCAAAATCGGCCTGCCTCAGATTTGCGTGAGCGTTGTGCTTCGTGTCCCACGGTGTTCGCAGCCCGACCCGAGACGTGAGGTCTTCTGTAACGTCGCGCGTCACGTAACCCCGTCTGCCAGGCCGCGATAAGCCGGGGTGAGCTCAATCCAACGACTGCGCCAGTCCAGGCCAGCATGCCCAGCGAGGTGCGCGGCGAGATCCTCAATGTGCGCCTGCCAGCCCGCCCCATGCTCGGCGAGCTCGTCGAGGGGAAGACCACGCTCCTCGATCACCAGCCGCGTCTGGTCGGCGTCGGCGAACAGTCGGGCTTCGATAACCGTCGCATTGTCCTGCCCCGGGCTGAGCGTAACCAGTAGCAACCGTGGAGGCTCGCAGATCTCCACGCGCCCGGTGCCGTCCCAGCCGCTGGTGAAGCGCGCGCGGAACTCGCCGCCGACGTGGAGGTCGCCGTCCACTTCAGCGACCCAGCGCGCCAGCCGTGAGGGGTCGGTCATAGCCGACCATAGGTCTTCGATCTCGGTCTCGTAGAAGTCCTCCATCCGAACCACGCCTTTGCCGGCCTCGGCCCGGAGGGTGCCGACGATGCGGGCGCCTGCTTCGGTGTCGTTTGTCATCTCCTGCTCCTTCGTTCGCGCTTTCCGCGGCTCACTTCGGTGTGTAGGGCATCCAGACGCTGTTGCCACAGCGCCCGATAGCTGCCGAGCCACGCGTCCAGCTCAACGAGCGGCTCCACGCGCAGCCGGTAGACCCGCCACTGGGCATCTGGGTGCGCTTCGACGAGTCCCGCTTCCCGCAGAACCCGAAGGTGCCGAGAAACTCCGGGACGAGCGATCGGCAGCATCTCGGCAAGCTCGGTCACCGTGGCGGGACCGCTCCGCAAGACCTCCAGCACGGTCCGCCGGTTCGGGTCCGCCAGTGCATGAAGTACAGCGTCCATTTCCCTAATGTACCCGATCAGTTACGTAACTGTCTAGGTACATACGGCCAGCCGCGGGCCTGGTGCTGATGCTTCCAGCAGCAGACTGACCGCCCGCTAAATCCACCTGTAGAGGCAGTTGACCAAAGAGTTAATGGACCCGCGCCGGAGCGAGCAGTGCCAGCCCTGACATTCTCAGACGCGGTCCTGGGCCGAGAGGCTCAACATCTGCAACACCGGGGCACACGCGAGAAATACATGAGCAGTCCTGCTCGCCTGCCAGCAGAAGAAATGTCCTAGTCAAAGCCACATTTACGCTGGTGGAGCTAAGGGGACTCGAACCCCTGACCTTC
>DATHIJ010000114.1:0-8105 GCA_035489975.1 Propionibacteriaceae bacterium
GGTCACCTTGACCGGGTGGCTGTATCCAAGCGCGAACTCAAGTTCGGTCGGACCCCTCGAGAGCACGCGGTAGCCGACGCCGACGATCTCAAGCTTCTTCTCATAGCCGGTGGTGACACCGGCCACCATGTTGGCGACCAAGGTGCGCGTCAGCCCGTGCAGCGACTTGCTCACTCGCTCGTCATCGGGGCGGCTCACCTGCAGCTCGCCGTTCTCACCACGCGTCACCTTGATCGGCTCCGCGACCCGATGCTCGAGTGCGCCTTTGGGGCCGAGCACTTTGACCAGCTGTCCGTCGACGGTCACCTCGACGTTGGCCGGAATCTCTACCGGCAGCTTGCCAATACGTGACACTTCTCTAACCTCCTCGTTCCGCCACTCACCACACGTACGCCACGACTTCGCCGCCCACGCGGTTGGTGTGCGCCTGCCTGTCAGTCTGCAGACCATGTGAGGTCGAGATGATGGCGACGCCCAGCCCGCCGAGCACCTTGGGTAGCCCGGTCGCCTTCGCGTACACCCGAAGGCCCGGTTTGGAGATCCGGCGTACCCCGGCGATTGCCCGCTCTCGGTTCTGGCCGTACTTCAAAGTGATCGAAAGTGTCTTGCCGACATGGCCTTCGGCGGGCTCGTTCACCGTGTATCCGGCGATGTAACCCTCGTTGGCCAAGATCTCGGCGATCTCTACCTTGATCTTGCTATGCGGCATGGTGGCGGTGTCGTGATACGCCTGGCTGGCGTTCCGGACCCGCGTCAGCATGTCCGCAATCGGATCAGTCATGGTCATGGTCTGGTGCTCTACTTTCTCGGAGTGGTTTCCCTCAGGACCTGTTCCGTTGACGTGTTGTCGGGGTCGGGCAGGGTTGCGTCCTGGGAGGATGAGGCCCCTCGCCTATTCCTCCGTGGCGGTGTCGCCCAGGGACGAACCTGACCGTCGGTCTGACTCCGTTGAGCCCGACCGCTTGCCCCAATCGCAGCGACGATGAGAGATGAATCAAGCATGCACATCACCACGACGATTTCGTGATACCGGGCAGCTCGCCCTTGTGCGCCATCTCACGTAGGCAGATGCGACACAGGCCGAACTTGCGGTAGACCGCCTTGGGTCGGCCGCATTTCTGGCATCGGGTATAGGCGCGCACACCGAACTTCGGCTTGCGAGCCTGCTTCACTCTGAGTGCTGTCTTGGCCATGGTCCTCCTCCTTCTCAGTTCGCCCGGAACGGGAAGCCCAGATGACGCAACAGCGCCCGGCCCTCGTCATCGTTGGTAGCCGTGGTGACGAACGTGATGTCCATGCCGCGGATCCGGTCGATCCTGTCCTGGTTGATCTCGTGGAACATGACCTGCTCAGTGAGACCAAAGGTGTAGTTGCCTCTGCCATCGAACTGCTTGGGCGACAAGCCGCGGAAGTCACGAATGCGGGGCAGCGCGAGCGTCAGCAGGCGATCGGCGAATTCCCACATCCGCGTACCCCGCAGGGTGACATGCGCCCCGATTGTCATACCTTCCCGCAGCTTGAACTGCGCAATCGATTTGCGGGCCCGGGTGGCGACGGGCTTCTGCCCGGTGATCGTCGCTAGATCGCGGACTGCGCCCTCGATCAGCTTGGAATCACGAGCAGCCTCGCCGACGCCCATGTTCACTACGATCTTGACCAGATTAGGAATCTGCATCACGTTCGGGATTTTGAACTCTTCTCGCAGGGCGGGGACGACCTCGTCCCGGTAGCGCTGCTGAAGCCTGGGAAGGTTGTGCCCTGAGCCAGCGGCTGGGCGCTCAGTGGTCCCGGTTGTCATCAGACTTCCTCTCCGGTTACGCGAGCGATCCGTACGCTGCGGGTCGACTTGTACTCCGACCCGTCGGGGCGACGTTTCGTCACCTCGACTCGGTCGTAGCCGATCCGAGTAACGACTTCCTCGCCCTCAGAGTTCTTGACAACCAACTGCACGTTGGAGGCGTGGATCGGCGCCTCCGAGGAGACGATGCCACCTTTGGTGGTTTGCCTCGCCTGCGGCTGAGCGGAGGTATCGCGGAGATGCCGCTTGACGATGTTCACGCCAGCCACGGTCACCCGATTGCTCTCGGGATACACCGCGATCACCTCGCCAACCAATCCACGATCCTTGCCGCTGATCACCTTGACGCGATCGCCTTTGCGGATGTGCAGCGTGGCTTGAGTCTTCTTGGCAGTGTTCTTTTGCGGGTTCTTTTCGGGCATGGTTCAGATCACCTCCGGTGCGAGCGAGATGATGCGCATGAAGCGCTTCTCGCGTAGCTCGCGTCCCACTGGACCGAAGATTCGGGTGCCGCGGGGTTCGCCGTCGGGCCTCAAGATCACCGCGGCATTCTCGTCGAACTTGATGTACGAGCCGTCAGCGCGACGCCGCTGTTTCGCGGTCCGTACCACGACCGCCTTGACGATCTCGCCCTTCTTGACGTTTCCGCCGGGGATGGCGTCCTTGACGGTTGCGACGATGATGTCGCCGATGCCCGCGTATCGGCGACCGGATCCGCCGAGCACGCGGATGCACAAGATTTCCTTGGCACCGGTGTTGTCGGCGACCTTGAGCCGCGACTCCTGCTGGATCATCTCTGCTCTCTCTTCTCAGACTTGTCAGCGTGGGTGGTCGTCATCGCGACCACTGACACTGACAAGTCGGTCCTTACTTGGCCTTCTCGAGGATCTCGACGAGGCGCCAGCGTTTGGTGGCACTCAAAGGTCGGGTTTCCATGACGCGTACGCGGTCACCAACGGCGGCGCTGTTTTCTTCGTCGTGCGCTTTGAGTCGGCTGGTCTGGCGCACCACCTTGCCGTAAAGGCGGTGCTTGACGCGGTCCTCGACCGCGACGACAACTGTCTTGTCCATCTTGTCGCCGATCACGAGGCCCTCGCGGACCTTGCGTCGCCCGCGCTCTGCGGCGGGCGCATCGGCTTGCCCGCGCTCCTCGATGTGCCCTGAGCCCGTCGAACGGTCTTCACCATGCTTGCGGTCTTCGACAGGCTCAGACCGCATATCTGCTGTGCTCTCACTCATTTCTGAACCTCCTCAGCGTCCGGATCCTCGATGATGCCGAGGTCGCGCTCGGTCAACACGGTGTAGATCCGAGCGATGTCCTTGCGTACGGCGCGGAGCCGGCCGTGCGACTCGAGCTGGCCCGTGGCCGCTTGAAACCGGAGCGTGAATAGCTCCTCTTTCAGCTCGGTCACTTTGGTGTTCAGCTCGCCGCGGCTCAGGCCGCGCAGCTCGGCCGCGGTCGCAGCCTTAGCCATCAGATCTCACCTGCCTCACGCTTGATGAAACGCGCCTTCATCGGCAGTTTGTGGATCGCCAGGCGCAATGCCTCGCGGGCCACATCCTCGTTGACTCCGGAAAGCTCAAACATCACGCGGCCGGGCTTGATGTTGGCGATCCACCACTCAGGCGAGCCCTTGCCGGAACCCATTCGGGTCTCGGCCGGCTTCTTGGTCAACGGACGGTCGGGATAAACGTTGATCCAGACCTTGCCGCCACGCTTGATGTGACGAGTCATGGCGATACGCGCGGACTCGATCTGACGGTTGGTGAGGTAACCACCCTCCAGCGCCTGGATGCCGTATTCGCCGAACGCAAGCCTGGTGCCGCCCTTGGCGTCACCCGTCCGCTTGGGATGGTGCTGCTTGCGGAACTTGATCTTGCGAGGAACCAACACGGGTCAGCCCTCCTGTCCCGACGTTTCGGCCGGCGCGGGTGCGGCGCCAGCATCGATCGGTGCCGCTTCCGGCACGCTCTCGGCGGGAGTGAGTTCCGGCGCGGCTTCGGCGCGCGCAAATTCCGGCGCGCCTTCGGCGCGGGCGAATTCTGGCGCGCCTTCGGCGCGACGCCTACCACCACGGTCCGGACGCTCACCACGGGCCGGCCGGTCGCCACGACCGGGACGACCAGGACGGGTCCGACCGCCAGCAGCGTTGCGCGCCGCCTTCTGGGCCGCGCGCTCGGCGCGGCTGCCGGAAACGTCACCCTTGTAGATCCAGACCTTCACTCCGATCCGACCGAAGGTGGTCTTGGCCTCATGGAAGCCATAGTCGATGTCGGCACGCAGAGTGTGCAGCGGCACCTGACCCTCGCGGTAGAACTCCGAGCGGCTCATCTCGGCACCGCCCAGACGACCAGAGCATTGGATCCGGATACCCTGCGCGCCGGAGCGCATAGCGCTCTGCTGCGCCTTACGCATCGCCCGCCGGAACTGCACCCGGGAAGCGAGCTGCTCGGCCACCCCTTGCGCGACCAGCTGGGCGTCGGTTTCGGGGTTCTTGACCTCGAGGATGTTCAGCTGGACCTGCTTGCCGGTGAGCTTCTCCAGGTCGCTGCGTACGCGCTCCGCCTCGGCGCCGTTGCGACCGATCACAATGCCCGGGCGCGCGGTGAAGATGTCTACCCGGACCCGGTCTCGAGTGCGCTCGATCTCCACTGACGAAATGCCGGCCCGCTCCAAGCCCTTGGTCAACAACCGGCGGATCTTGACGTCCTCGCCGATGTAGTTGGAGTAGAGCTTGTCTGCGTACCAACGACTCTTGTGATCAGTGCTGATACCAAGACGGAAACCGTACGGATTGATCTTCTGACCCATGCTCACTTCTCCTTCGAGCGGGTGCTTGCCTGCCCGCGGGTTGCATGCTCAGTTCTGGGTTCGACGACAACGGTGATGTGGCTGGAGCGTTTGAGGATGCGACCCCAACCGCCCCTGGCGCGCGGGCGGATCCGTCGGATTGTGACCCCCTGGTCCACAAAAGCCTGCGACACATAGAGGTCGGCTCGCTTCAGGTTGTCGGTGCGCTCAGCGTTCGAGACAGCGCTCGCGATCACCTTGTAGACCGGTTCGCTCGCGGCTTGAGGCGCAAACCGACACGTGCTCAGGGCATCCTCGACGTCCATGCCGCGGATCATGTCCACGACGCGGCGCACCTTCGTCGGGGACATCCGGACCTGCCGCGCAACCGCGTAGGAACCAGGACGGTCGCCGAGCAACGCCTGGCGGCGGCTGGGGCGTGAGTCCTTGCTCATCTATTCAAATTCCTTCTCTGTCAGACCCACCGCGCGTCAGCGCCGGCGAGACTTCCGGTCGTCCTTGACATGGCCACGGAAGGTACGCGTCGGGGCGAACTCCCCCAACTTGTGACCCACCATCGAGTCGGTGATGAACACCGGCACATGCTTGCGGCCGTCGTGCACCGCGATCGTGTGGCCGATCATGTCCGGCACGATCATGGAGCGTCGCGACCAGGTCTTGATCACGTTCTTGGTCCCCCGGGTGTTCTGCACCTCGACCTTCTTGGCCAGGTGATCATCGACGAACGGACCCTTCTTCAAACTGCGTGGCATCTCTTCTGTGCTCCTGCTCAGCGCTTCTTGCCGGTCTTGCGGCGACGGATGATCAAGCGAGAACTCGCCTTGTTCTTGTCACGCGTCCGGCCCTCGGGTTGACCCCACGGCGAGACCGGGTGGCGTCCACCGGAGGTCTTGCCTTCACCACCACCGTGCGGGTGATCGATCGGGTTCATCGCCACGCCGCGTACGCTCGGCCGCTTGCCTTTCCAGCGATTGCGGCCGGCCTTGCCCCAGCTGATGTTGGACTGCTCGGCGTTGCCGACCTCGCCGACGGTGGCGCGGCAGCGTACGTCGACCATCCGCATCTCCCCGGACGGCATGCGGAGGGTGGCGTTCTTGCCCTCACGGGCGACCAGCTGAATGCTGGCACCGGCCGACCGGGCAAGCTTGGCCCCACCGCCAGGCCGGAGCTCGACTGCGTGGATCGTGGTCCCGACCGGGATGTTGCGCAACGGCAGGTTGTTGCCAGGCTTGATGTCGGCCCGCTCGCCAGCCTCGACTTCGCTACCTTGGCGGAGGCCGTCCGGAGCGATGATGTATCGCTTCTCGCCGTCGGCGAAGTGCAAGAGCGCGATTCGCGCGGTGCGGTTCGGGTCGTACTCGATGTGCGCAACCTTGGCCGGTACGCCGTCCTTGTCGTAACGCTTGAAGTCGATCAACCGGTAGGCCTGCTTGTGGCCACCACCGATATGCCGGGTGGTGATCTTGCCCGCGTTGTTCCGGCCGCCCGTCTTGGGGCTCGGGACAACCAGCGACTTCTGCGGTGTCGATCGGGTCAGCTCGACGAAGTCGGCGACGCTGCTGCCGCGGCGGCCCGGCGTCGTGGGCTTGTACTTACGGATAGCCATGTGATCTTCCTTGTCTTCCGATCAGCTGCCCGGTGAGGAGAAGATGTCGATGCGCTCGCCTGGTGCGACGGTGACGATCGCGCGCTTGGTATCGGGCCGCTTGCCGTAGCCGTATCGGGTACGCCGCTTCTTGCCGTGCCGGTTCAGCGTGTTCACATCGGTAACCCGAACCTTGAACACTGACTCCACGGCGATCTTGATCTCGGTCTTGTTCGCATCCGGGGTTACCAGGAACGTGTACTTGTTCTCGTCCAGCAGCCCATAGCTCTTCTCACTCACCACGGGTGCGAGCAGGATGTCGCGAGGATCACGAATCTTGACGCTGGTCACTTCTGGTCCTCCTTCGCCGAACCGCGATCGACAAAGGCCTGCAGCGCAGCTGAGGTGAAGACCACGTCGTCGTTGACAAGGACGTCGTACGCGTTGAGCTGGTCGACGACGATCAGGTGCACACTCATCACGTTGCGCAGGCTGAGCCAGGCGAGATCGTCCTCCCGATGGATCACGGCGAGTACCTTGTCCGAGGTGGTCACTGCGGCCAACGCCGCGAGGGCCGCTTTAGTTGACGGCACATCGCCCGAGACCAGCTCCGACACCACGTGAACCCGGCCGTCGCGAGCCCGGTCCGACAGTGCGCCGCGTAGCGCTGCCGTGATCATCTTCTTGGGTGTGCGTTGCGCATAACTGCGTGGCTGCGGTCCATGGACCGTGCCACCGCCGACGAACTGCGGGGCGCGTTTGGAGCCCTGGCGGGCGCGGCCCGTGCCCTTCTGCCGATAGGGCTTGGCGCCGCCGCCGCGCACCTCGCCGCGGCTTTTGGTGGCATGAGTGCCCTGACGCGCTGCTGCAAGCTGAGCCGTGACCACTTGATGGATCAGCGGGATATTCGCGGGTACGTCGAAGAGCTCGGCAGGCAAATCGGCGGTACCGGCCTTGGCGCCCTTGATATCGAGCACATCGACCGTACGGGTCTCGCTCATGCCTGATCTCCCTTCTTGGCAGCGCTCCGCAGGACGACCAAGCCGCCCTTGTTGCCAGGGATGGCGCCCTTGATCAAGATCAGGCCGCGGTCGGCGTCGACCGCGTGCACGGTGAGGTTCTGGACGGTGACGCGCTCGACACCCATCCGACCGGCCATCCGCAGTCCTTTGAAAACCCGGCCTGGGGTAGCACAGCCGCCGATCGATCCCGGCGAACGATGCTTACGGTGCACACCGTGTGATGCGCGAAGGCCGGAGAACCCATGCCGCTTCATGACACCGGCAGTGCCTTTGCCCTTGCTGACACCGGTCACGTCGATGATGTCGCCATCGGCGAAAGTGTCAGCGCTCAGCTCCTGACCGAGGCTGTACTCGCTGGCGTCGCTGGTGCGGATCTCGACCAGATGCTTGCGCGGCGTCACTCCAGCTTTTTCAAAGTGCCCGGCGCTGGGCTTGGTGAGCTGCTTTGGCTTGACGGCACCGAAGCCGAGCTGGACGGCTGAGTAGCCGTCGGTCTCAGGGGTTCGAACTTGGGTCACGACACAAGGACCTGCTTGGACCACGGTCACCGGGACAACGCGGTTGTTGGCATCCCACAGCTGGGTCATGCCGAGCTTGGTGCCCAGCAGACCCTTGGCTGTGCGTTCTGTCTTGGTGGCGCTCATCGTTGATCGTCCTCAGAGCTTGATCTCGATGTCGACACCCGCCGGCAAGTCGAGCCGCATCAAGGAGTCGACGGTCTTGGGAGTTGGGTCGATGATGTCGATGAGACGTTTGTGCGTCCGCATCTCAAAGTGCTCCCGGCTGTCCTTGTACTTGTGCGGGGAGCGGATGACGCAGAACACGTTCTTCTCCGTCGGCAATGGCACCGGGCCGGCAACCTTGGCGCCCGTACGGGTCACCGTGTCG
>DATHIJ010000115.1:0-3720 GCA_035489975.1 Propionibacteriaceae bacterium
GGCGTACTCCTCATTCGAGCCTTCGTGCGTGTCCATTTGTCAGAAACCTGGGTTAACCCAGCTTCCTTGCACCTTGCACATGTTGCAACCTGTGTGAAGCAGCAGCAACGTGGGTTAACCCAGTTTTCTGCTCGGCGAAGGCTGAGCGTATCGTCACCGCGGTTCGCTGCGAACTCGGCGTACCTAGACACTAGAGCCGGTCCAGTCCGAGCGCACGAGCCTTGGCGCCGGCTTGCCCATCCCGCCACCGGTTCGGCCGCAGAGGGACGGTAGGTGGCGCGTTTTCCCGCACAAGGCCACGTATGAGTGCCGGACGAGCCGTTTCGAGCTGCATTCGTGGCGTTGTGCGGAGGACCGTCGCGCCGGGAGCCAGTAGAGGCTATGGATTCGTGTGGGGTGACGGTCACCAGGTAGAGTTCGGCGTTGGCCCGCGGGATTTCCCCGCGCCGCAGCATTCGCCCTCCTGCTATGGGACCGTCCTATAGCCGCTCAAGACCAGAGGAGGTGGGGTTCGCGCATGCGTGAGTACGAGGTCATGGTCATCTTCGATCCTGACACCGAGGAGCGTACGGTTCAGCCCACGCTCGAGAAGTATCTGAAAGTGATCACCAAGGGTGGTGGCACCGTCGACAACCTGGACGTCTGGGGCCGCCGGCGGTTGGCGTACGAGATCCGGAAGAAGTCTGAGGGCATCTATGCGGTCATTAATGTGACTGCGGAACCCAAAGACGTCAAGGAACTTGATCGTCAGTTCACCATCAACGAATCAATCATGCGGACCAAAGTCATTCGGCCTGATCTGCACTGAGATGGGCGAGATTGTCCACATTTTCTCGCTCGCCGGCACGTAGCGTCAGTATGGGCTGGCAGGCTGACAGTACTCGCCGCGGGGAGCTTGACTCGCTTGGCTCAAGTCCTCGGTGACAAACAGAAGATTCCATCAACGCTCATCACACGGAGATTTTCATGGCAGGCGAAACAACCATCACATTGGTCGGCAACCTCACCGCTGACCCGGAGCTGCGCTTCACTCCCTCGGGTGCGGCAGTCGCGAACTTCACCGTCGCGTCCACACCACGCACCTTCGATCGTCAGACCAACGAATGGCGGGACGGCGATGCGATGTTCCTCAATTGCGCGGTGTGGCGCCAGGCTGCGGAGAACGTCGCGGAGTCGCTGCAGAAGGGCATGCGAGTCATCGTCCAAGGTCGGCTGCGTTCGCGTAGCTACGAGACCCGAGACGGCGAGCGGCGCACGGTCTTCGAGATCGATGTGGACGAGATCGGCCCGGCGCTGCGTTATGCCACTGCGAGGGTCACTCGGAATGCCAGCGGCAGTAGCCAAGGCAGTGCTAGCCGGCCTCCCGCTGGCGGCTCCGGCGACGACCCATGGGCCGGCGGCGCACCCACCCCCGCAGGCGCGCGTTCCTCGCAAGGTTCCGATCCATGGGCAACACCCCAGAGTGACGAGCCCCCGTTCTGACCATTCAAAGCAAGGGGGGCGACACCTTGAAACCCCCGCCGCGCGCAAAACAATCAAGGCAGCTAGGTAAGGCACATTCCGGCTGCGGCTGAGAGCCGCGCCGGGCTCGGAAAGGAGAGCACCACAATGGCCACAACCCCACCAGCACAGCGCAAGCCGAAGAAGAAGGCCAACCCGTTGCGGGCTGGCCAAAACATCGATTACAAGGACGTCGCAACCCTGCGGAAGTTCATCTCCGAACGCGGCAAGATCCGGGCGCGCCGGGTCACCGGACTCTCGGTACAAGAGCAACGTCGGGTCGCGATCGCCATCAAGAATGCTCGAGAAGTCGCGCTGTTGCCGTACGCCTCCACGGCCCGCTGAAAGGGGCTGGCATGAAGCTCATCCTGACTGCCCCCGTCGACAAGCTTGGTGCCGCCGGTGACGTGGTCGAGGTCAAGGACGGTTACGGCCGCAACTTCCTCATTCCACGCGGCTTCGCCATCCGCTGGACTCGCGGCGGCGAGAAGCAGATTGCTGGTATCAAGCGCAGCCGCGACGCGCGCGAGATCCGCGGCCTAGATCACGCCCAGGAAGTGCGCGAGCAGCTCGAAGGCCTGACGATCGATCTACCTGCACGCGCTGGCGATACAGGCAGGCTGTTCGGAGCGGTGACTGCTGGCGACATCGCGGCCGCCATCAAGAAAGCGGGCGGGCCGCTGGTCGACAAACGCGCGATTGAAGTCGCCGAGCCGATCAAGACCGTCGGCCTGCACACGGTCGGCGTCAAGCTGCACGATGCGGTCACTGCGCACGTAAAGCTCGTGGTTGTCCAAGCGTGACGTCGTAGAGTCCGGTTCAAGACGGGCTTGAACGCAGGCCGAGACTTGTCGCAGGCCACGCAGCATAGACAGAACAGGACACACGATGATCCGGCTGACTCCCGAGGAGCTCGGGCGTCGTCGGCGCGCACAGTTTGGGCGGACCATCCTGGGCGTTTCTGCGCTGCTGCTCATGATCATGAGCGCGGTAGTGCCGCACGTCCTGGTGGAAGCGGCCACGGTTGTTCCCGGACGCTCCCTGATTCCTGCCACCCGCTTCTTCTTGATCGCGAATCCCAACGCGGAGGGTTTTCAAGCCGCGACCAGCGTTGCCGATGCCGGTCTGGGGATCAGCATTACCTACCTGGGTCTGGCCTTTCAGGAGATCGGTCTGATCACCGGCTTGGCATCGTTCTGGGTGCTCATTGTCGAAGATGTCGGGCGCTGGACCCGACGCTTGGTAATGGTGTCTGGCGTCTCGCTGTTGCTTGGGGCCTCAACTGTGGTGTTCGGCTACCAGCTGCTGACCAACGCGGGAGTGCCCACCTTGTTGGGCTACGCCTGGCTGCCCACCTTGCTGGCCGGTCTGGTCATGGTCGTTGGCGGAGTTCTCGCTCGTAAGCGGATGGTGAGCACCTGGTTCTGGGAGAGCCCCGAAATCGTTCAGCCGTAACCGCTTCGGCGCCCGAGGCGCGATCTCCACAGATTTGTCCACAACTTGGGGATGAATCACACCACTGTCATTCGGCAGTGCTCAGATGGTCCCAGAACCCTGATCCAATAGCTGGTCCATCGCCTCTGGTGCCGGCTCCCCATTCCATGCACCCCAGGTGATCTCGGCGGCGCTGGCGGCCATGTGCCAAACTCCGAAGCCGGCTACCGCTGCGCTCACGAGCTCCGGCACAGGGCCCGCGTCCGGCCGCAAGCCGGTCTCGTTGCAGACACGCCGATGCACTCGAGTCCGCATCGCCAGAAGTACTGAACCAGACGGCGCGTGGATCATGATCACACCAACGCCGCGGCTTTCGAGCTCGCGGGTGATGATGCGAATCGAGCGTTCGGAGATAGCCGCCTCAGCGGGAAGCCAGACGTCGCAGAAGGAGGCCACGAACGGCATCCCGTCAGGTGCCTGGGCGACCTCGTCGGCTCCCACGACTATGTGATCCGGGTCCACGCGGCCGCGCAGATCGGTCAGCCGAGCGGCGTCGCCGCCCGCGTGGACGACGGTGTGCGGGACTGTGTGCACCGGACTGTCGAGCGGGTCGGGTGGGTGCCTGCGGAAGCTGTGCACCGGTAGCAGTCGCTCGACGTACGGCTGGCGCTCGCGCCGGATTCTTTGCTTGTGGTCGAGGTTCATGTTCCGACGACCCTGGTGCCAATGGATGGCGTCACGGTCGAGCACCATCACGGCTCCGTTGGCGTGTACGCGGTAGCCGAA
>DATHIJ010000116.1:0-9743 GCA_035489975.1 Propionibacteriaceae bacterium
ACCCGGTCGCTCCGACTGGAGGCGGTCCACTCTGTCGCAGCAAGCACGTCTGGGTCGGCGAGCCAGTCGTCTCGCGGGCCGCGCAGCGCGTGCAGGACGAGCGATTCGCCTGACAACGCTGCTGCCGGCGCCTGGTCAACATTCGGGCAGTCGATTGGTGGTGGTCCCACCCGTAGGATGTCGCCGGTTCGCACTGCTTCAGGTCCCAATCCCGACAGGGTGTCGGTGGCTCGCGATCCGAGTACCGGCGGCACGTCCACCCCGCCGCGGACCGAGACGTAGGTACGAAGCCCAACCCGCGGCGTCCCCAGCGTGAGGATCTGACTGTCGGACAGAGCAAACGGTCCGCAATAGCCGACACCTCGACCATCGACGTCGGCCGCAGCCGGAGCGCCAGTCAGCGCCAGCATCACATCGCCATGGGCCCGCACGGAGAGGCTGCCAAAAGTCGCCTCCAATGCGGCTGCAGTGTAAGGCTGTGCCAGCAACCGCGCGCCGAGGCAGAAGGCAGCCCTGTCGGCGGCCCCGGAACGCCCGACGCCGACCGCTGCCAGGCCGAATCGCCCGAGGTCTTGCACCAGAGTGAGTGGTCCCGCAGCCAGCACTTCCAGCGCGCGATCAGTGCCCATCGCCAGCTCCCGACTCCTCGACAAAGCGCACCACTGCGCCTGGTTGCAGCAGTGCAGGTGGATCCCGGTCGATGTCGAACACAACGACGTCCGTGCGGCCAATCAGCTGCCAACCGCCTGGTGAGGACCGCGGATAGATGGCGCTGAACTCACCCGCCAAAGCCACAGCACCCGACGGCACGGAGGTGCGTGGCTCCTTGCGCCGGGGTACGCCAAGTCGCGGGTCACCCCAGCTCAGATATGCGAAGCCGGGCGCGAAGCCTCCAAACGCCACCCGCCAGTCGGTCCCGGTGTGGGCGGCGATGACCTCAGTGACGCTCAGCCCGGTGAGCTTGGCGACGTCGGTGAGATCTGGCCCGTCGTAGCGCACCGGGATCTCGATGACCTCCTGGTCGCTCGCCGCCACCTCCCCGGCTGCCGCCGCCGGCAGGGTAGCCAACACTTGGCGCAGCGCAACGACGCCGGCTTGGTCCGCGACGACAACCAGCACGGTGGTGGCGGCAGGGACAATGTCGACGACGTCGGTGAATCCGGGCGTCCCTGCCGCAACGGCCTCACGCACCGCATGGTCGAACGAGACCACTTGGTCCAGTCCCCCGACCTCGACCAGCACCGCGTGCTCCCCGCAGGCCAGCAGGGTGCGGTGCTCGGTCACGGCGCGAAGGATCGAATTTCAACCCCGGCTTCAGCCAGGGCCTTCCGTACTGCCACCGCCATTGCCACCGCTCCTGGGGAGTCTCCGTGCACGCAGATTGAGCGGGCGGAAACAGCCACGTCGGCGCCGTCGATGGACTGCAGCCGCCCAGTCATCAGCATCGACACCATGCGGTGGGACACCTCCGCCGGGTCGTGCAGCAGCGCGCCTGGTTGGGAGCGAGGCACCAGAGTGGCTTGGGCGGTGTACCCGCGGTCGGCGAACGCCTCGGTGACTGCGCTCAAACCGGCTCGCTCGGCGTGCCGGAGCAGTGCAGAGCCTGGGAGCCCCAGCATGGGGAGCGCCGGATCGTACGCGACCACGGCGGCGACCACGGCCGCTGCCTGGTGCTCGTCGTGCACGGCCCGGTTGTAGAGAGCCCCGTGCGGCTTGACATAACGCACCCGCGAGCCTGCGACCCTGGCGAAGCCATCCAACGCCGCGATCTGGTAGATCACGTCATTGGTCAGGCTCGCCGCATCGACGTCCATGCTGCGACGGCCGAACCCGGCCAGGTCCCGGTAGCTCACCTGAGCACCGATCGCCACATCGCGGCTGACGGCCAAGTCGCAGACTCTGCGCAGGATGTTCGGGTCGCCGGCATGGAAACCACAGGCAACGTTCGCGCTGGTGACGATGTCCAGCAAGGCGTCATCGTCGCCCAGGGTCCAGATCCCGAACCCTTCGCCCAGGTCGCTATTGAGGTCGACGACGGGCGGTGCGGCCGGCTCGCTCACGGCGACCTCATCGGCTGTCTCGCAGGGTCGGCGTGCAGGTCGATCTTCGAAGTCTCCGGCGCGATCAGCACGCAGATGATGGTCACGAGCAGCATGGCGAGCGCGTACACAGAGACGGCGATCGAGGTGTCGAAGCGGCCGAGCAGGGCAACAGAGATGATCGGCGCGAGCGCACCGCCGATGATGCCGGCCAGCTGGTAGCCCATCGAGGCTCCGGTGTATCGAACCTTGGTCGGGAACATCTCTGAGATGAACGCTGCTTGCGGCCCGTACATGGCCGCGTGGAAGACTAGCGCGACCACCGTAGCCAGCACGATCAGCCAGAACTGGCCGGTGTCGAGCAGGGCGAAGAAGACGAAGACCCACACCGCCGCTCCGATAGCGCCGGCCAGGTAGACCGGCCGGCGCGCGAACCGGTCGGACAAGCTGCCGAAGAACGGAATCAGCGCGACCTGGACCGCGGCGGCGATGAGCACGGCGTTAAGGGCGTAGTTCCGGGGCAGCTTCAGATACGTGGCGACGTAGGTAGTGATGAATAGTACGAAGGTGTAAAAGGCGACGTCGACGCCGACGCGCGCACCAATAGCCAGCAGTACCTGCTTGGGGTAGTGTCGCAGCACCTCCATGATCGGCGCTCCGGCTTTGGTGTGGGACTCCTCGACCTCGCGGAACAGCGGGCTCTCCGCGATCGTCAGCCGGATCCACAGGCCCACCAGCACCAGCAACCCGCTGAGCAGGAAGGGCACTCGCCAGCCCCAGCTCAAGAACGCGGGTTCATCGGTCAGCGCACCCATCAGCGCCAAGATCCCGTTGGCCAGCAGCAGTCCGATCGGGACACCGACCTGTGGCCAGCTGGCGTTGAGACCGCGCCGGTCTGCGCCACCCGACTCCAGGGTCATCAGCACTGCACCGCCCCACTCGCCGCCAAGGCCAAGACCCTGCAGGAAGCGGAGCGCGACCAGCAGGATCGGCGCCCAGACGCCGATGGTGGCGTAGGTCGGGAGCAGCCCGATGGCGAAGGTGGCAATGCCCATCAGGAGCAAGGTCACGACCAGGACGTTCTTGCGCCCGATCCGGTCGCCGTAGTGGCCGAAGACCAAACCGCCCAGCGGACGGGCGATGAAGCCGACGGCGTAGGTGGTGAATGCGAGCAGCGTGCCGACCAACGGCTCGAAGGTTGGAAAGAAAAGCTGGTTGAAGACCAGGGCCGCGGCGGTGCCGTAGATGAAGAAGTCGTACCACTCCAGCGAGGTGCCGATCAGGCTTGCAACGATGACCTTGCGCACCGATGACGGCGCTTTGGCGGCGGGAACGCGACTGACGGTGGACATCTGGTGCCTCCCTTGACCGGGCGCGGGCCGGTCCACGCCCATTGGTCGGAACTTACCCACTCACCCGCCAGAGAAATCACCGTCGACCTATCAAGCAGCGGCCGTCTCGAGGCGCTGAGACTCCTAGGTACGCGTCAACGGCCGAAGCGACGCTCCCGTTGCCCGTACGAGCGCAGCGCCCGGATGAAATCGACCTTCCGAAAGTCTGGCCAGAGCGCCTCACAGAAGTAGAACTCGCTGTGGGCCGACTGCCACATCAAGAACCCGGACAACCGCTGCTCTCCGGAGGTCCTGATGATCAGGTCCGGGTCGGGCTGGCCCTTGGTGTAAAGGTGTTCGGCGATGTGCTCTATGTCGAGGGTATGTGCGAGCTCGTCGATGGAGGTGCCGTTTTTTGCGTGCTCGGCAAGCAGGGATCGTACCGCGTCCCGCAGCTCATGCCGCCCGCCGTAGGAGACGGCGATGTTCACCAGCATGCCCTTGATGTCGGCGGTGTCGTGATCAGCCATCTTGAGTCGCTTGGCTGACTCAGCCGGCAACAGATCCAACGCCCCCACAGGATGGACTCGCCAACGCCTGGTCGCCGCGAGATCGCCCACCATCTCCTCGATCACGCCGAGCAGCGGCTCGATCTCCTCACGCTTGCTGCGGGAGAAGTTCTCGGTCGAAAGCACCCAGAGCGTGACGACCGGGATACCGATCTCATCGCACCACTCGACAAACTCTTTGAGCTTGTCGGCGCCGGCACGGTAACCCGCGACGAGCGGCTGCCCAGGAGCGTTGGTACGCGCCCAGCGGCGATTCCCGTCAGCGAGTACGGCGACGTGGCGCGGCAGCCTGTTGCGGTCGAGCTCGTCGATCAGCCGATGCTCATAGGTCGCGTACAACAGCCCTGAGGGGTGCAGGCGATCCACGAACTCGCGCAGCCGATCGAGACGCGCCACAACTGGCAGCGTATCCCGCGGCAATCGAGAAATCCGGCCTCGTGGCATAGAGAGGAAGGTTGAGACCATTGCGCATCCAATGGCCTCAGGCCCAACCTTGGTCTTCGCCGCTGCGATCACCTACCCTGAAGCTACCAACCGGTAACTTCCCACGAGCTAGATTTGCGCCTCCGACTCGGAAGGAGAAGTCCTGCCCGCCGTTCACCTCGAGGAAGACAAACCCTCCCAGTCCAGCTCTCAACGCGATACCGAGAATTCACTGACCGACGTGCTCGAGGCAGTCAAGCCTCGGCTTCGTGGTTGGCTGCATGCTGGGATGGCTCCCCTCGCACTCGCGGCGGGCATCGTGCTCATATCCCTCGCCGCAACGCCTGCGGGCGTGATCGGAGGGGCGGTCTTCCTTACGGCTTCGGTGCTGCTTTTCGGCACCAGCGGCGTCTACCATCGCGGAACTTGGGGAATGCGCGGCAACGCAATTCTCCGCAGGATGGACCACGCCAACATCTATGTGTTCATCGCAGCGACCTACACACCACTGGCGTTGATCTTGCTCGACGGGACTTCGCGGGTGATACTGCTCTCCCTCGTCTGGGCAGCTGCCGTTGGTGGGCTCTGCTTCCGCCTGTTCTGGCTATCAGCTCCGCGCTGGCTCTACACCCTGCTCTACATCGTGATGGGCTGGGCCGCCGTTGGCTGGCTCACAGCCTTCTACCAGGCTGCCGGCGCGGCGGCGGTGCTCTTGATCATCGCGGGCGGCGTTTGCTACACCCTGGGCGCAGTGGTCTACGGCCGAAAGCGTCCCAACCCCTCCCCCACCTGGTTCGGTTTTCACGAGATCTTCCATGCCGCCACCATCGCTGGCTTCGTCTGCCACTACGTGGCAATCGCCATGATCACGATCTAGTTTGGAGCTTTGCTGCTGCTCAGCTATCGGTTGATTTCAGCTGGTTGGCCAAGTCATCGACGGAGGTGACCGGCAGCCGGCACACAAAGTGCCGGCACACGTATGCCGTGGGCAGGTTATTGATCATGGGCCGATCAGCCAGCAGTGCGAGGCCAGGCTGGTCGGGCATTCCAGCCATCACGACTGATCCGGCCGGAGCGAGCTGGTGAGCGGTGTGGACGAGCGCGGCTCGAGCCGCATCGTCGGGGCCGACCACGGCGACCTGAATCGGCCCCGGAGCCGAGGTTTGGCTGATCGCGTCGGCCAGCAACCAGCCCGCAAACCGCGGCACCCGGCGGACCAACTCGCTGGCGCTCGCGGCTGCTTGGTCGGCGCGAACGGTGTAGCGGTCCAGCCCGGTCAGCTCGGCCATGAGTCGCAGCGCATGAACTGCCGCACTCAGCCCCGACGGGGTGGCGTTGTCAGTCGGATCCTGGGGTCGGGTGTACAGCTGCTCGGCATCGGCCGCGGTGTCGAAGAATCCCCCACCGGCGTCGATGAACTGCTCCATGATCACCTCGAGCAGCTGCTCAGCGCGGGCCAGCCAGACCGGTGCTGCATGCACCGCTGCCAGCCGTACCGCCGCAAGGGCAAGTGCTGCGTAATCCTCCAGGATGCCCAATGCTTCCCCGGCTGCGCCATCCCGCGAGGTCCGGCGTAGCCGACCATCTCGCCAGTGCAACTGCCAGACGTGCTCGGCCGCCTCAGTGGCGATCTGCAGCCACTCCGGGCGAGCGAAGATCATCGCTGCCTGCACCAGCGAATCCACCAGCAATCCGTTCCAGGCCGCCACCACCTTGTCGTCGCGACCAGGGCGCCCGCGCTCATCACGCGCGACTCGGAGCCGCTCCCGAACGTCTGCCAGCCGGACTTGATCATGGTTGGACTGCAGCTGCAGTGTTGAAGCACCATGCTCGAACGTGCCGGTTGGGGTCACCGAGAAGACTTCCGCCGCCCAGGCTGCGTCTTCCTCGCCGAGGACTGACCGGAGTTGATCACGGTTCCAGACATAGTAGGCACCCTCGCGGAGTTCACCGTGATCATCTTCGGAGTCGGCGTCCAGACTCGCCGCAAACGCGCCCTGCTCGGTCCGCATCTCGGCTTGTAGCCAGGCCACCGTCTCGGTGACGATGCGCTCGGCCAGCGGGTTCGATGTTCGGCGCCACCAATGGGCGTACACGCCGAGAAGCAGGGCGTTGTCGTAGAGCATCTTCTCGAAGTGCGGCACCACCCATCCCGCGTCGACGCTGTACCGGGAGAAGCCGCCACCTATCTGGTCGTAGATGCCACCTCGCGCCATTGCCTCAAGCGTCCGCCCTGCCATCAGCATCGCCGCTTCGCCGCCATCGCGAAGTAACGCCTCAATCACCATGGACGGTGGGAACTTCGGCGCACGGCCGAAGCCGCCGTACGTCGCGTCGAACTCCCGTTGCAGCAGCAAGAGCGACTCCGCGCAGTCGGCCGCAGTCAGTGTCGGTGCGCCAGTCGGTGCTTGCGGGACCGACAATCGGCTGGCGATCGCAGACGCGCTGAGGAGAATCTCTGATCGCCGGTCCTGCCAAGCCTCGATGATTGCCTGCAACACCTGCTGGAAAGAGGGCAGACCGTGCCGTGGCGTGGGCGGGAAATAGGTTCCGGCGTAGAAGGGCTTGCGATCAGGCGTCAGGAAGACGCTCATTGGCCAGCCGCCCTGGCCAGTCAACGCCTGGGTGGCTTGCATGTACACCGCGTCGACATCCGGACGTTCTTCACGGTCAACCTTGATCGGGACGAAGTGTTCGTTGATCACGGATGCGGTTTGGGCGTCCTCGAAGGACTCGTGCGCCATCACGTGGCACCAGTGGCATGCCGCGTACCCAACGGAGAGGAAGACCGGAACCTGCCGCTCACCCGCTGCAGCAAACGCCTCGTCCGACCAAGACCACCAGTGCACTGGGTTGTCGGCGTGTTGGAGCAGGTATGGGCTGGTCGCCAAGGCGAGGCGGTTACCGCCAGTCATCCTCCGACTCTATTCGTGGCTGCGAGCCTCGCTCGGGCGAGCAGCTCATGACTAGCGCTGCAAGCAGCTGCAGCTGGGTCGGTCGGCCTCAGCTTGACGCACTGGGCGGCCGCTCCGATGGGGACTCCTCGGCGCTGTCTGGCTCGTCGTCCTCGGGCGTACGAATCTTTCGGAACTGTTTCCGCATGCTCAGGTACAAAAACACCATTGCGCCGGCCAAGAGCAGAATGACGAGCAGGAGCATCCAACCCGGCTTGACCCAATTCGGGTCGACCTCGAGAAGGATCATGCTGGAACTCTACTCGCCGCAGTCTCGGCGATTCCGGCGAACAAATCCTCCTCCGGAATGCTCGTCTCAACCGAGCTGCGCACCAGTTCCCATTCCTCGGTTGGCCACGCGGATTTGTGCACCGCCAGCGGCACGGCAAACCACGGCCCGTCTGGATCGATCTGGGTCGCATGCGCCAGGAGCGCGCGATCACGTACCTCGTAATACTGGGCACAGCTAACCCGTGTTGTGATCCGCGCCGCGCGCTGAGGGTTCTCGGGCCAGTTACGGAGCCGTTCGGTGTACGGCGACTCGAGGCCACGCGCGACCATGGCCCTATCGAGCGCCACGGTCCGCTCGCGATGGAAGATGCACGAGTAGTAGAGCTTGAGCGGTTGCCAGGCCGGGCCTAGGTCGGGGTATGCATCAGGGTCGGCGGCCGCCTCGAATGCTGCCACGCCGACCTTGTGAGACATGGCGTGGTCGGGATGTCCATAACCTCCGTCGTTCTCGTTGTAGGTGGTCATCACATGAGGACGGAACGACCGAATGATCTTGACCAACGGGGCAGCCGCTTCCGCGATATCCATGCTGGCAAAGCAACCGTCGGGGAGTTGTTGATCATCGCCCTCTGGCAAGCCGGAATCCACGAAGCCGAGCCACAGTTGCTGGATTCCCAAGATCTCGCGGGCGCGATCCATTTCCTGCCGCCTGACGTTGGCGATGTTGGCCAAAATGTCTGGTCGGTCCATCGCTGGATTGAGGATCGAGCCGCGCTCACCGCCGGTACAGGTGGCAACGACAACATCGGCTCCCTCGGCCACATATTTCGCCGTGGTCGCCGCCCCTCTGCTCGACTCATCGTCTGGATGGGCGTGCACGTGCAGTAGCCGCAACCGCTCGCCCTGAGCATCGACACGAAGCGCTGGACGAGACATGACGGTCATGCTGCCACACTGCGCTTCGAGCGCGGGATCGCGCGCGGACCGAAAGCGCGCGATGCGCGAGCGGCAAGGCCAGATTAGATTGTCGGGGTGGCCGATGCTGCCGAGCGGCTCCGCCGCCGCTATCCCAAGCCTCGGATGCCGCGTCCCTTGCTAGTCGGTTTGATCACCGTCGGCGTAGTGCTTGCCCTGACCTGGCTGGTTTGGACTGCGTTGCTGCACTCCCGACCGGTTGTCGCAGCCGAGGTCGTGACGCTTCGGATTGATTCCGATACATCGGTCTCTGCGACGATTTCTGTTGAGCGTCGCGACCCGGCTATGCCAGTCACATGTCGGGTGCTGGCGCAAGCTGCGGATTTCCAGCCGATCGGGGAGCAGCTGGTGCCCATTGCCGCAAGCTCCGAGCATGTGGTCAACGCAAGTGTCACCCTTACCACGCTGCGACGTGCCACCGCTGTAGTGGTCCGAGGGTGCACTGTGAACTGACTTGGTTTGGCCCGCCCTTGCTAACCTTTGGGGATGTCTGAAAACTCCGCCACCCAGACGATCTGGCTGACCCAGGAGGCCTACGACAAGCTCGGGAAGGAACTTGACCACCTCTCTGGGCCTGGACGGGCTGCGGTCACATCAAAGATCGCCGCGGCGCGCGACGAAGGCGACCTGAGTGAGAACGGTGGCTACCACGCCGCGCGTGAGGAGCAGGCTCACCAGGAGGCCCGAATTCGTCAACTCATCGACATGCTGAATCGAGCCCAAGTCGGTGAGGCGCCGGCAAACGCTGACGAGGTCGCCCCCGGTACCCAGGTGACGATCGCCTTCGACGGAGATGAGTCTGATACGGACACGTTTTTGCTGGGATCGCGGGAGTTGCTCGGACTCGACGACAGCGTCGACGCCACCAATGTCTACAGCCCGCAGTCACCACTGGGCTCGGCCATCCTTGGCAAGAAGACAGGAGACGCAGTCTCCTACGTCGCCCCCAATGGGCGCTCGATCAACGTTACGGTCGTGAAAGTCGAGGCGTTTCGAGGCTGACTGATCGGCTCAAGGTCTACGTGCACAAGCGCCCGGGGATCCGGGCGCTTGTGTGATCAGGACCAACGCCGTACCTACAGCCGACTGATCAATTCTTGGGCCTC
The DNA here is from genome assembly GCA_035489975.1 of Propionibacteriaceae bacterium. Classification (GTDB taxonomy): domain Bacteria; phylum Actinomycetota; class Actinomycetes; order Propionibacteriales; family Propionibacteriaceae; genus Microlunatus. The sequence continues at coordinate 9,629 of DATHIJ010000116.1, forward strand.
ATCCGGGGTCAGCGCTCCGGAGGCCACCTCGGCAAGAACCTCTTCCCTGGTCAAGGCAGCTTGGGGTTCAGGCGTCCCTCCGAGGCCAAGCTTCTCGAGCAACTCGGCGAAACGT
>DATHIJ010000117.1:0-3783 GCA_035489975.1 Propionibacteriaceae bacterium
CCGCTTCCTCGTTCGGGAGCTGACCGCTGACTAGTGTGGTCGAAATGACCGAGTCCGACAGCGTCCGCGCCTCGGACAGCGAACGGGAAGCGGCCGTCGAGCGGTTGCGTGTCGCGTCGGTTGAGGGACGCCTCACTCTGGGGGAGTTGACCACCCGGACCGAGGCCGCCTATTCCGCCCAAACGCGCGGCGAGCTCGCCAGGATCTCCGGTGATTTACCCGAACGGCCTTCCGGTACGGCGCTCGCGCAGCGAGCGCATTCGCAGCGGATCGTCTCCGTATTCGCCAACGTCGCGCGCAATGGCTGGTGGCGCGCCGAGGGCACGGTTTCACCCATGACCTTGTTCGGTGACGTGGAACTTGATCTACGGCAGGCGGTTGTGCCGGCCGGCGAGGTAGAGATCAAGGCCGTCGCCCCGTTCGGTGACATCGAAGTCATCGTTCCCGATGGGGTCAGCGTCGAGCTGACTGGAGTCTCGGTGTTCGGTCGGAAGAAGGTGGACGTCCGCAGGTCGGCACCCATCGAGTCGGCGCCGGTGGTGCGAGTGCACGCCGTCACAGTGTTCGGAAGCGTGCTTGTCCGCAGCTAGCTTCAGCGACCTGACATCGGCAGATCCGGTAAACAGTCTCCGACGTCTTCGGCCGTCTCGCGGCGGAGTGACGCACAATTCGGTGGGCTACCTCATCGCTGATGAGAGGTCGTTTGACGGTCAACGACTTCTCGAGGTTCTCTCCGGCTAGCGAGTCCACTACCAGTTCGTAGTCGGAGAGCACGCTCGAGCCTTCCTTGGTGTACTCGAGCCCGATGTCGGCGCCGAGGCTCCTGACCGACTCTTGAGCGTAGGGATACATCCGTCGGGATACATCCGGCGATCCGGCGGTCCCGCTCCCTGTTCTTGCCGCTCACTCCTCGTAGCGCGGGAGGATGTCGCCGTTCTTGACGTAGGTGAGGGCAGAGGTGACGTCGTAGGCGTGGATCGCGGAGGCGAGCGGCCTCAGCTGGTTGGACAGTTCCTCGATCACGCTGCTGGCGAAGAAGGCATCCCGTGCCGCGGTGTCGGTGAACCCGAGGATGAGGGAGGCATGGAAGTGCTGGTCGTGGGGGTTGTCGTGGGCGACGTTTGGGGTGTCCCAGAGCTTCTTGTTCCAGGGCAGGAATGTCTGCGTGCGCAGCTCCTTCAGCACGCCGGTTCCGACGAGTGCGGGCAAGAGCTGCTTGCTGACGAACTTCCGGAATTCACCCGCGCCGACCCCGTCTCTGCGTCGCAGGTAGACAAGGAAGCGGGCGCCGACCGTTTCACCTGGGGCTGCGACGTCGTACCAGCGGGACTGGTTCCGCAGGCCCCCGTAGAGCAGGGTGCGACGGAAGACGTTGATCTCGTCCTTGTACGCCAGCTGTGTCTGCCTACGGCCCCACAGCGGCGACAGCGCAGATTTGAAGGTCACTTCCGCGACCCCGTCGATCTTCCGGTCGATGGGGATCGTGGTCTCCACCCCGTCGATCGCCGGCCACCGGCCGGGGTTATCCCCGGCGAGGTGGATCTGCCGGTACTCCTGCAGGCCTGGGGTGGCAGAGATGATGCCGGAGTGGGGGCCTTTCCAGTAGTCCATGCCGGTCTGGCGGGGCTGGTCGGTGCGTACCCACAGCAGGATCGAGGAGGTGAAGTGCTTCGTCACGCCCGGCTGCGGCGGGGATAGTGGGGATAGTGGGGACAGTAATGTGTTCATGATGTTGCCCTTTCGGTCTGGTCACGTATGTGTGGTGCTGGTGATCGAGGGGTTCAGCGGGCGAGGAACTCGACCGCGACGGGGGCGAACTTGTCGTGGAACTGGAAGATGCCGCCGTGGCCGGAGTCGGGATAGATGATCAGCTCGGAACCCTTGATGCGCTGGTGGAGGTCATTTGACAGCGGGGTGGGCACCATGCGGTCGTTGTCGCCGTTGGCGATCAGGGTGGGCTGGGTGAACGTGGACAGGTCCGACGGGGCGGAACGGCCGAACTTCTGGATCGCCTTCAGCTGGGTCCGGAACGCCTTGGTGCTGATTGGCCTGTCACGGTCGACGTCGCGCTCCTGCAGGCGCTTGACAAAGGCCTTCGCGGCGGGCTTGCCGGTGGCGTTGCGGTTGAAGAACAGGTACTCCTTCGGGTCCGATCGGGTCAGGGTCGCACGGAGGATGTCCCAGTAGGTGACGCCGACGACCTTGTCGATGTCCTTGCCGCCACGCGGCCCGGTCCCGGTCAGCACGAGCCTGCGGACCAGGTCGGGGTGCTTGACGATCAGGTCCTGGGCGACGAACCCGCCGAGGGAGAACGAGAAGACATCGATCTTGTCGAACCCGAGCGCGCGGATGAAGGTATAGGCGTCGTCGGCCATGGCCTCGACGCTGTCGGGCACCTCACCGGTGGAGGCGCCCACGCCACGGTTGTCGAACGTGATGACGTGGTGGTTCCTCGCGATGGGGTCGATGATGCGCGGGTCCCAGTTGTCCAGCGTCGCGGCCAGGTGGACGAAGAAGACCACGGGGATGCCGCCCTTGGGACCCAACTCGCGGTAGGCGTAGGTAACGCCACCGGCCGTGATGGTGCGCGCCGGAGCCTTCGCATAGGAGGTGATGACGGATTCGTTCGTGGTGTCGCTGCTGCTCATGATGGGTTTCTCCTTGCGTGTGGTGCGTGTCGCCCGGCGCGGTCGCGGCGGGTCAGTTATTGCCGGTGATGCCGGCACCTCCGTCGTGCTCCGGCGTGGATGCCTTCATCGGTCTCTCAGTGGTGCCTGTTCGTGCACTCTAGACCCTGAGTATCAGAAAGTAAACCCAGCCTGTATGATGGGGCGCATGGACGTTGTTGCTGACATGCGGTTCGACCGGGACACGTCGAACTGCTCCATCGCCCGAACCTTGGACGTGGTGGGCGAGAAGTGGACGATCCTGATCCTCCGCGAGGTCTGGTACGGCTCATCCCGCTTCAGCGACTTCGAGCGCATCCTGGGCTGTCCCCGCAACCTGCTCGCCGAGCGGCTTCGCAAGCTCGTCGAGCACGGCATCCTGTCCACCGAGACATACCAGGAGCCCGGCGCGCGCAGCCGGCTCCAGTACGTGATCACGCAAAAAGGCATGGACCTGATGCCGGCCGTGATGGGGCTCATGCAGTGGGGCGACCGATACCGCGCCGACCCGGAGGGCCCGGCCGTCGTCACCCGCCACCGAGGCTGCGGCTCGCGCCTCGACGTCCAAGTCCGATGCGAACACGACCACCACGTCACCGCGGCGGACACCGAGACCGAGCCTGGCCCGGGCTTCCGGCTGAAGGCCGATGCCTAGGCGACCCAGCTAACCCCTGGTCATTCATAGGGGCGGACGGATGGGTCTGGCGGCGGTGTGATCGGGCGTGAGCGGCCTGTTTCGGGTACGCCGTTGGGGCCCGACGGACCGCCGGGCTGAGGTTCAGCGTCATAGTGGGCGGTGTGATGCTCGTCGACGGCGGGGCTGTGCGTCCCTGACGCTCGCCAGGGCGACTGGCCGAAGCCACCGGGAACGCGCCCTGGGCGCCCATGAGGATTCGACACGTCATCGAAAAGTCATCAGAAACGATGGGCAAACGTCCCGAGACGATCCGATAGAGTTAGAGGCGTCCAGAGGAGAATCTCCTCATCAGCCCGAGGTTTTCCAAGGGAACCCGACAGTTGCAGTAGTCCGGGACAGGTCTCCTACCACGTCCAGAGGTCGCAGGTTCAAATCCTGCCCCCGCTACCAACAAAACCGCTGGTCAGAGGCCTTTCAACC
>DATHIJ010000118.1:0-3562 GCA_035489975.1 Propionibacteriaceae bacterium
AGCACAAATCACCCGGAACGCCACATCCACCTCACACAACCGCTCAATCTGCCGCGCCGACCGCACCCCGTTGGCATAGCCATACACCAACAACGTCAACAACATCTCCGGATCAAACCCGGCCCGACCCACACCACCCAACACCGACCGCTCATGAAACCCCGAAGTGTCCAACTGGTCGACCGTCTCAATCACAAACCACACCAGATGCGAAGACGGCAACCACTCCCGCATATCCGGCGGCAACAAAAACTGCTGATCCCGATCCACCGGCCGATAACCCAACGCCATGATCAAATTCTCCCGTGACAGGAGAGCCCGGCGCCGACACGACACAGCCATTTTGCAACAGGCTCTGCATGCCATGCACAGCGTGAGGAAGCTGCGTACAGCTCGGGGTGTCCGAGCTTGTGACCCGTCAGCCGTACAGCTGGCGTTTCACTTCAGCCGCGACCACGCTGCCGTCGGCCTTGCCCTTGGTTTGTGGTGTCACCTGCGCCATGACCTTGCCCATGCCCTTCATGCCGAGCTCGGCAGCTCCGGTGGACGCGATGGCGTCGGCGACGACGGCCGCAATCTCTTCTCGTGTCAACTGCTGTGGCAGGTAGTCAGCCAGCACTGTGGACTCAGCCCGCTCCTTCTCGGCCAGTTCGACGCGACCGGCGTTGGCGTACGCTGTCTCCGCCTCACGGCGCTTCTTGGCCTCCCGGATGACCACGTCGAGGACCTGCTGATCGGAGAGCTCGACTGCCTCCGAACCGGCCACTTCGGCTTCGGTGATCGCCGTCAGCACCATCCGGATCGTGCCGGACCTGAGCTTGTCGCGGTCCCTGATAGCGGTGGTCAGATCCGACCGGAGGCGCTCCTTGAGAGTGCTTGGTGCAACAGACATGCGACCAGTGTGGCAGCAGGTTCGCTTGTAGCCTTCTGATTATGTCTCGGAACCGCGCGATCACCGCTGCCTTGAGGAGCCTGCTCGGCGTTGGGGCGGTGGGCGCCGGCTGTCTGGCGTACGCGGGACTGTACGAGGTCAATGCGTTCCGGCTGCGTCGCCTCGATATGCCGGTCCTGCCTCCTGGTGCGCGGCCTATCAGGGTTTTGCACATTTCCGATCTCCATATGACGCCGTATGCGAGGGCCCGGCAGCGCTGGCTGTCCACGTTGGGTGCGCTGGAGCCGGACCTGGTGATCAACACCGGCGACAACCTCGCACATGAAGAGGCCGTACCGGTCGTGCTTGCGGGCTTCGGTCGCTTGCTTGATCGTCCGGGTGTCTACGTCTGGGGGTCGAACGACTACTACGCCCCGAAGTTCAAGAATCCGCTGCGCTATTTCGAAGGTCCGAGCAGCCGCGATCATCGTTCGCCACGGACTCTGCCCTGGCAAGATCTTGGACGAGGTTTCAAGGAGGCAGGCTGGATCGACCTGACTCACACGCGCGCGTCGCTTGAGATCAAAGGGGTACGGCTCGGCTTCCGAGGGACTGACGACGCTCACCTGAACCAAGATCATTACGCCGAAGTCGCCGGGCCCGTCGACCGCGAGGAGATCGACGTCGCGATCGGCGTCACCCATGCCCCGTACCGCCGGGTGATCGACGCCATGGCTTACGACGGGCACGATTTGATCATGACGGGCCATACCCACGGCGGCCAGGTGTGCGTTCCGTTCTATGGAGCGCTGGTCACCAATTGTGATCTTGATACCCGGCGCGCCAAGGGCCCTTCGAAGCACAGCATAGGTGGGCGCACTGCTTGGCTGCATGTGTCGGCGGGCGTCGGGACGTCACCGTATGCGCCCATCCGCTTCGCGTGCCCACCCGAGGCAACTCTGCTCACCCTCACGAGCAAGAGCGGGGAGACTTCTGCCGCATTGTCGCGGCACGATCCGCCCCACTGCGCGTGTATTGAGATCCACAGGTTGTTGGGCGTGACGCTTAGTTATCCACAGATTCGCAGCAGACCGAACGATTCCCTGGCAGCTGAGCATGGTCACGACGTGCACCGACGACATGAAGTGTCAGATCGACTGCTTCAGCTCGCAACGCTGCAGTCTGATGTGGTAACTCGCGAGCAGGCTATTGGCCACGGCATGAGCCGACACAGCATCAGCCGCCCGCGACTCAGCGTTGAATGTACCGTGCTCGATCTGACCGAGGTCCGCGACGCCGGCGAGGTGGTGGAGTTGGTCACCACCTCGGTGCAGCGCCGCCTAACCACGGTCAAGCGGCTTCGCCAAGACCTGGACGCTCGAGCGCGGCACCGGCATCGAGCGCCACTCAATGACCTACTCGCCGACGTTGGTGCGGGAGCCGAGTCGCCGATTGAGCTGCGGTATCTGCGCGACGTCGAGCGTCCACACGGCTTGCCCACGGGCAGTCGACAACATTCGAGGTCAGGTCTCCCCTACATGAGCGATGTCGACTACGAGGAGTTCGGATTGATCGTCGAGCTCGACGGCCGCGCCGGTCACGAGGGCGTTGGCCGGTTCCGCGACATGGATCGGGACAATCGCCACGCACTGGTCGATGCAACCACCCTTCGCTTCGGGCATTACGACTTGGCTTCTCGACGCTGCGCCGTTGCCTTCCAGGTCTACTGTGCATTGGCAGTTCGGGGCTACGTCGAGGTGTTCCTCCGCTGCAGAAACTGCATCTCTGTTCCAGACCATGACCTGCTCCTCGCGTGACTGCGGACCACCAAGTGACCGGGGCGGATTGTGCCGGGTACTCCCGGCCCAATCCGCCCCAATGCCGCAAACAAACGGCACGAGCAGACGTGCAGTGATGGGCTAGACTCACCCAGGCTCGGTGCGGTACGGGGTGTGGCGCAGCTTGGTAGCGCGCTTCGTTCGGGACGAAGAGGTCGCAGGTTCAAATCCTGTCACCCCGACAGTAAAACGCCTGGTCAAATACATATTCCGATTCTGGGGCCGGAGCCCATCGAGCTGCAAGTACAGCAGCAAAGTACAGCAGCACGTCAGTGCAAGATGTCTCCAAGTCGCCGCAGCGCTTCACGTGTGGCCGCCGAGCTGGCATTTGCGTAGATCTCCATCGTGACCGCCTGGTCTGCATGCCGCAGGATTCGCATGATCACGCGCGGATGCACATCGAGGTCAACCAGCAGCGTGGCACATGTATGCCGGGCGTCATGAGCAGTGAGCCGACGTACTCCCGCGGCGTCGCAGCGCGCCGTGAACTTCCTGTTGAGAGTCCGGGGATCAATTGGGGTGCCATAACGACCGGTGAAGATCAGCGACGGCATGTCGTTCGTCTGCTGCCAGATCTCGCCTGCAGTCTCCCGTTCCCGGTCCTGTTGTGTGCGCCTGATCGTCAGTGCCGCGGCCACGATGTCAGGCAGAGGGAGCCAGCATCGGATGCCTCGGTCTTCGTTTCCCGGTAAAGGAGAGATCGCCTGACTCGCTGGAGCTGATGGTCGGGCACGAGTGTGCCGTGCTCGAAATTGACGGCCGCCCAAGCGAGGCCGAGAACCTCGCCCTTGCGAAGACCCAGAACCAGAACCAGGACGTATGCGGCGTAGAGCGGATCGGAGTCGGAGCGTGC
>DATHIJ010000119.1:0-8835 GCA_035489975.1 Propionibacteriaceae bacterium
TAATTGGAGAACGATGAAACGGTCAGAAGTGCTGGAGCATCGCATCCATGTCCAGCAGCTCGATCGGGCCGAGGCCGACCGAGCGATCACCGATGCAGCGGTCTTCGACTTCGGCGTTCAAGACACCGGCCAGGACGGCGCGAGCTGGGCGCTCGCCAATCGCGGTGTTCCGGTCCGCGACGCCGCGGAGCTGGAAGCCAGCCCAGACGTAGCGCTGGCGTGGACGCTGCGCGCTGCGCCCCATTTCTACCGGCGCGCCGATTTGCTGGAAGTCCTGGTCGCCACCTCTCCGCTGTCGGACCGAGATGCGGCCAAGCGTGTGATTGGTGCTGGCAAGCCGCTCAAAGAGGCCGGCATATCCACCGTGTCAGGCCTCACCGAGATTGCGACGCAGCTACGCCACGTCGTTACGCGTCCACTCATCAAGGGGGAAGTCTCCACCCAGCTCAGCGCTCGTCTTGATCCTCCTTACCTGCGGTACTGCCGGGCCTGCAAGGCGACGCACTCATGGGAGGTTCCTTTCCGCATCGGCGCTCTGTACGCCGGACTCGAGCTCGAGCCGGGCACCTCACCGCCTGTGCTGCGGCGGATTCCAGGCTGGCCGAAACGGAAGCCCGGACCCGCGCCGGACCCGATGTCAGCGCCGGAGTCGCTGCAACCGATCCGCAATTACCTGAGGTTCCTCGGCTCGGCCACACCGAACGATGTTGCCGCGTTCCTAGACTCGCCGGTAGCCGAGATCAAGGCTCACTGGCCAGAGGACGCGGTCGAAGCCAGCGTCGATGGCCGGCAAAGTTGGATTCTGGGTGAGGTGGGGGGCATCGAGCATGATCGGGAACTGCTGCGACTGCTCGGTGGCTTCGACCTCTTTCTCCAGGGTAGGGACCGCGACCTGATCGTGCCCGATACGAGCAAGCACAAGGCACTCTGGCCGATTCTTGGACGCCCCGGCGCCGTACTTTCCGGCACCGAGATAGCTGGCACTTGGCGGCCGAAGACGTCGGGCAAGCAATTCACGCTCCGCCTCGACCTTTGGAAGACCCTCTCGAAGCCGAACCGCCAGCGGCTGGAGCTCGAAGCGGAGCGGCTCGCCGCGCATCGCGGCCTGGGGCTGGCTGCAATCGTCGAGGATTGAGAGCAGTTTTAGGTTTGGGCGGCAGCTGGAAGCTCCCAAACCACCTCACTGGGCGACTTGTCGGGGCGAAGGCCTCGCCAGACCGGGTGCCGCAGCCGGCCGGGTTCGGTGAGCTCGCCGTAGGAGACCTCCCCGACCAGTGACGGCTTAACCCAATGCGCATCGCGTGCATCCTCGCGCGGAACGTCGACGAAAGGCGAAGTCTTGCGGCTCAGTTTCGCCAGCATTGCCTGGAGGTCATCGAGCTGACGGTCGTTGAACCCCGATCCCACACGGCCGACGTAGTGCAAGCCAGCCTCAGTAGGTATCCCCATCAGCAGCGACCCGATTCCGCCACCGCGGCGGCCCTGGCCCTCTCGCCAGCCACCGATCACGACCTCCTGCATCCGATGCAGTTTGATCTTGAGCCAGGTATGAGCACGCCGCCCCGGTTGATAGATCGAATTGCGGCGTTTGGCGACCACTCCTTCGAGTTGAAGTTGATCGCTCGTCTGCATTGCTGCCTGCAGATCACCTTCGAAGATCGGCGGCACCTGGATCAGGGACCCGGGCTCGGGGCGAATCAGGTCCTCCAGAATCGCCCGGCGTTCCTGATAGGTTTTCTTGATCAATGACTGGCCGTTCAGCTCGAGAATGTCGAAGAGCATCAGTTGTGCCGGATAAGCCTTGGCAGCCCTCTCGATATCTGCCGGTTTGGTGAGGTTGATTCGATGCTGCAACAGGCCGAAGCTGGGCCGTCCGGCAGCGTCGGTGACGACGACCTCGCCGTCCAAGATCGCTGTCTCGACTCTGATCTTGGTCAGCTCGCGGGCTACTTCGAAATAGGCCTCCGTATCGTCCCTGCCCTTGCGACTGAGCAGTTTCACTCTTCCGCCGGCTAAGTAGGCGATGGTGCGTACGCCGTCCCACTTCATCTCGAACGCCCAGCCAGTCTCGTCGCCGAAGCGGGCAGCTTCGGCAGGGGTGGCAAGCATGGGGTCCACCTGCTCGGGAAAGTTGAAATCTGCCGTCGAGCTCGTCGAAGGCCCTTCCCGGTCTTCCGGGTCGGTCTCCATGAGGTGCATCAGCCAGTTCTTCTCCGGTTGAGAATCGCCGGTACCGGTGTGGATCAAAGCGAACTTACGGACACCGCCAAGCCCGCCGTCAGGATGGCCAAACAGAGTGATGATCACCTCCTTGCCCTCGCGCCACTTGTGGAGGCGGTACGTTCCGGTGTCCCAGATCCGCATGTTTCCGGCGCCGTACTCGCCTTTGGGAATGGTGCCGTGGAAGGCCAGGTACTCCAGCGGATGATCTTCGGTTCGCACCGCGAGGTGGTTGACCGTCGGATCGGTTGGCGGCGCCTTGGGTACCGCCCAGCTGGCCAGCACGCCGTCGCGTTCCAGCCGCACGTCGTAGTGCAGGCGGCGCGCATGGTGTTCTTGGATCACGAATCGGAAGCCGTCTTGCGGCTGGCCCGATCCCGCGGCAGGGACCGGCTCTGGCGTCTTGGCAGGGTCGCGCATGCTGCGATATCTGGCGAGCCGATCCCGGTCGGCGCTGGGAGCCAAATCGGCGAGTGGGTCACCGAGCGTGGCCAATCTCGTGATCACCTCCTGGTACTCCAGCTGCCGCAGCTCCGAATCCGCCAGCTCATCCCAGGTCCGCGGCGCGGCGACCATCGGCAGGTCACGTCCACGCAGCGAGTACGGCGAGACTGTGGTCTTGGCGCCGTTGTTCTGGCTCCAGTCGATGAACACCTTTCCTTCGCGTTGCGAGCGCTTCATGTTGCTGATCACCCGGTCGGGATGATCAGATTCGAGCGCCCGCGCGAGTTCGCGGGCCACTTCTGTGGCTTGCTCCGGGGATTGCGAGCCGTCCAACGGCGCGTACAGGTGGATGCCCTTGCTGCCGCTGGTAACCGGGACGGGGTCGTGCCCAATGTCGCGCAGGATGTCGCGCACCAGGATCGCAATCGATGCACACTCAGCTAGGCTCACACCGGGCCCAGGATCAAGATCGAGAACCAGACGATCGGGATTCTGAGGGCGTCCATCGGGACCGAATCGCCACTGCGGAACGTGAATCTCCAGGGCGGCGAGCTGGGCCAGCCAGGTCAGCGTGGCAAGATCATTGATCACCGGATAGTCATTGTCGTGATCTCTGTGAGAGATGGTGCGGCGCGGCACCCAGTCGGGCGTCCCAGCGCCAAGATCTTTGTTGAAGAAGACGGTCGGCCGTTTTCCCTTCACGTCGCTGACGCCGTCAGGCCAGCGCTTGCGGGTCGCCGGACGATCTCGGAGGTGCGGCAGCATGGTCGGACCAACCTGCGCGTAATAGGACAAGACATCAGCTTTGGTGGTCTGGGTCTGGGGATAGAGCACCTTGTCAAGGTTGCTGAGCTTGATCGACCGACCCTCGACTGTCACTACCTGATCGTGCGATGCCCCACCCATGGAGCCAGTATCGGCCGGTCAAAACTAAGCGCCAAACCCTGGTTGGGAGGATTCTGCGGCGTCGGAGTGGGTAGTAGGCGGGATATGAGAGCGCTCTGGAAGGGAGCCATCACCTTCGGGCTGGTGAATGTGCCGATCAAGCTCTATCCAGCGACCGAAGACCACGACATCAGCCTGCATCAGGTGCACGACGCTGACGGCGGGCGAATCCGCTACCAGCGCCGGTGTGAGGTCTGCGGCAAGGTGGTCGAGTACGCCAATATCGACAAGGCGTACGCGGAAGGCAAGACCACCGTCGTGCTCACCGATGAGGACCTCAAGTCGCTGCCGGAGGAGCGCAGTCACGAGATCGAGGTCGTCGAGTTCGTGCCATCCGAGCAGATCGATGAGATCAGGTTCGACCGGAGCTACTTCGTGGAGCCGGAGAAGGCTGCGACCAAGGCCTACGCACTGCTCCGGCGGGCCCTGGAAGAGACCGATCGCACGGCGATCGTGCAGTTCTCACTGCGCCAGAAGACCCGGCTGGGAGCACTGAGATCCCGTGGCAAGGTGTTGATGCTCCAGTCGCTGCTGTGGGACGACGAGGTGCGGGAGGCTGATTTCGCGAACGTGAAAGACGACGTCAAAGTGTCGCCTCAAGAGCTCAAGATGGCATCGTCGTTGATCGACAACATGTCCGCCGACTTCGCGCCCGACAAGTTCAGCGACGAGTACCAAGATCAGTTACGGCAATTGATCGCCGCCAAGCTCGAGCAGGGCGACGCCCTCGACACCGCCACCACCTTCGGTGACAAGGGTGAAGAGCCGGCAGATCGTGGTGAGGTGGTCGATCTGATGGAGGCACTACGCCGCAGCGTTGAGCAGAACCGCGCCACCAGGAAGCCCGCGCAAACCGGGCCCTCCACGAAGCAGGCGACCGCCAAGAAGGCCGCAGCGAAGAAGGCCGCAGCTAAGAAAACCCCGGCCAAGAAGGGAGCGGCGAAGAAGGCGACAACAGCGAAGTCAGCCAAAAAGGCCAGTTGATCTGGTCTACTCGGAGGAATAATGAGGAGGAACACATGGGTATCGGAGCCGGCATTGTCTTGATCGTGATTGGAGCGGTCCTGCTCTTTGCACTCAACATCGACATGCCGTTTGTGTCAGACGACACGCTCGGCATCATCTTCATCGTGGCTGGGGCGTTGGCGCTGATCTTGGCGCTGATAATGCAGGCGCAGCGCAGTCGGACCAAGCACGTGGAAGAGAATCGCTTCGACGGTTCTCCGCCACGCCTCTGACTGGATAAACTGCGTCCCCGGCTGCAAACTCAGCCGGGGACGCAGACTGTCAGGGCGCCAGGGCGCACCTCGGCGCGCAGGGTGCGGCAATCGCCTATGACGTCACCATCGAGCTGATAAGGGTCGGGGTGACGCAGCCGCACTTCGACCTGAGTCGCGCGCCATTGGTCGACGCGATCGTCCGCACGCGGGCGCCTGGTGATCAATCGGAGAAATGTGCGCAGCCAATGGGAGAGGCGATGCGGCGACGCCACATATACATCGAGCCGGCCGTCGTCAGGCCGCGCGCCCGGGATCAACGTCAGATTCCCGGCCAGCTTGCCGACATTGCCAATCGCACAGATCATGGCGTGCCGTCGACGCGGACGATGATCATCAAGGGTGATCCGCATGTCGATCGGGGTACGCCCGAGCGCCTTCGCGGCCGCTATGAAGTACGCGCCGGCACCGACGGCATCCTTGAGCTCCGGGCTCGTCTCGTCCATGATCATCGCGTCAACTCCCAGACCCGCGATGACCACGAAGTGCTCGCCCGGCACACCGTCGATGGTGAGCTTGATCAAATCAATGTCTAGGGTGTGCTCGCCGAACGCGACCTCCAGCGCGTCAAGCTCAGACAGTGGAATCTCCAGATTGCGGGCCAGCAGGTTTCCGGTGCCGACCGGCACCACCGCCATCGGGATTCCCGATTGCGCCAGTTTGTCCGCAACGATCCGGACCGTTCCATCGCCCCCGACAGCGATGACACGATCTGGATTCGCGGAAACCACGTCGGCTGTGATGGCCTGGCCAGGATTGTCTGCAGGGGTCGCCAGCCAGATTGGGTCGCTCCACCCAGTTTCTGCCGCGCGCCGAGCGACCGTGGCACGGAGATCATCGGACACCTTGATCGGGTTGTAGACCACCGCGCAGCGACGCCCCGAACGCTCATTCACAGAGTGGCTCCTCTCGACTGGATGAACTGCCGATCTGCCGTCACCATTGCAATACCCGAATCGGACTCTGTTATCGAGCTGGTCAAGATCAAGCCTGTTGCGTGAGAAAGCGGCCGACACGCGGCCTGGCGTCTATCGGGAGTGATCAGCATGCCATCTACGATGGTGCTGATCGCGTGATGGCGGTGTCGAGTCACGGGCGTTACTAGCGTTCCGATAAGCTTTTGCGCTCAGCGTAGAGATCTTGTTCTTGGGGGAGATCCCATGTCGGTAGGGGATGCTGCAACCGTGTTCTCGGTTGAGCACGACGCTGCGGCCTCACTCATACACATGCGAGCCCAGGGCGTCAGCCTACTGGTGCAGCTCAAGCCGACCGGCTTGCCGGTGATCTTGCACTGGGGCGCTGATCTTGGTGATCTTGACGGGTTGTCGGCGGCCGCACTGCTTGCTGCGTTCGGCCCCAGCGGTCTCGATCCGCTGCCGTCGATGATGTCCTCGCTGCTGCCAGAAGCCTCTGCGGCCTGGAGCTCGCGCGCAGCCTTGGCTGGATCCCACGACGGACACATATCCGCAGCGTCGTTTACGGTTAGCCGTTCTCAGCTGATCAGCGAGACCCCGGTACAGCCCGGTCTGACCGAGGTCGGAGCCGATACCGTCATCCTCGAAGCGCAGGATCCGGTCAACCGGCTGACCCTCGACCTCGCCCTCCAGCTCACCGGCAACGGGCTGGTCCGCTGTCGTGCGGGTGTCACCAACAAGAATGTCGCCGACTACCGGCTGGAGGGTTTGGAGCTCTTCTTGCCGGTCAGCGATCTGGCTACCCATCGCGTCGAGTTCGACGGTCCGGCGCTGTCGACAGTTCCGCTGCGCTCGGGCTCCTGGTCTGTTGATCATAGGGGGTTCGGCGACCGACCAGCCTACGTAGCTTTGGCGGTGGCCGGAACGGGCTTTCGCCGCGGTCAGGTCTGGCAGGCGCACGTGGCCTTCAGCGGCCCAGTCCAGCACCGGGCTGAACGAACGGTCTACGGCAGGACCTATCTCGGTGGTGGAGAGCTCTTGCAGGCGGGTGAAATCGTGCTCGGTATCGGGGAGGCGTACCACTCCCCGTGGGTGGTGTGGACCTGGGGCGACGGGCTGGATGCTGCGGCTGCCCGCCTGCACCGACACGTTCGGCCGGAGGCGCGTCATGACAAGCGGGTCATCTTCAACGCTGCTGCACCCGCGTTCGCCGACCACGACCGGCAGGCGATGCTCGCCCTCGCCGATTACGCCGCGGCCGTCGGTGTCGAGACGTTTCTGCTGGACATTGGGTGGTGCTCGCGCGCCGGCCTTGACCCGTACGCCGATAGCGCCGGTCTGACTGAGACGGGATCGTCCGCCGATCTCGATGGACTGCTGACACGGCTCCGTAGCTTGGATCTCGAGGTCGGGTTGGCGATCGAACTCGAGCTGGTCGAGGCGGACCCCGCCATTGTCCGCGATCATCCGGACTGGCTGCTGACTGTCGAGCGCGATGGGGTGGCGCGGCAGGTGTTGGACCTCTCGGCGCGGCCTGCGATGGTCCACGTGTGGGAGAGGCTGACCAAGCTGCTCGATCGACACCATGTGTCATTGCTGAGCTGGTCGCTTCCTCAAGGTGCGCACCGGCCGGGTGCTACGGCACTTCAGCACAGCAGCACGCTTGCGGCGTACCGGCTGCTCGATGCGTTGGGTGAGCGCTACCCGCACCTCACGATCCAGACAACCAATCTTGATTTGGCGATGACCACCAGGGCGGTTGGGGCTGAGCTTTCGCCCGACTCGACCGTACGGCACGCCGACTTTGCCGGCCTGGTGCAGCTGCTGCCTCCGGGACTGGTTTGGCAGCCGGCACTTGACGAGCCTGACGACGCAACCTCGTCGGCGTATCGGGCGATTTCTGCATTCTTCGGACGGCTCGGTCTAGGAATCGATCTCAGAAAGCAGGCTCCGGGGAACCTGCGCTCCATCCACCGGTGGCTTTCGCTGTACAAGAGGTTCCGGTCGTTGCTGCACTCCGGTACCACCGTGCGATCAGACGAGAGTGATCGAGGTTTTGTGGCCCACGGCGTCGTGGCCAGTGATCGCGACGAGGCTTTGTTTGCGCTGGTTTGGCTCGAGCGGGCGCTGGCAAGTCGACGAGTACGCATCGATGGACTTGACCCGGCGACCTTCTACCGGATCGAGGTTATTGCCCGCCCTGGCGAGGCGCACACCGTCACACCGGCTTGGGCGTCAGGTGCTCCCGTGCTTACCGGCCAGGCTCTCGGCGCGGCCGGTATCCCGCTGCCGCCCGCGCGTCGCGGCTCAGCCTTACTGCTCCATCTCCAGTCAGTCGGATAGCCCTCACTCAGCGAGAGCCTGGTCGGCAGCAGTTGCCGCCTGCTCAGCCGAAGCGGCGGCTTGGCGCAGTTCCTGATAGTGCTTCCTCGCGGCCCGCGCCGCCTCACGCGCCTCTCGTTCGGCGCCCTCCGCCTGGCGCAGCTGGCTGCGCAACGACTCGACCTGGTCGGCCAGCTCATCTGCGCGCTGGGTGGCTGCCTCAGCCTCAGCCTCCGCTGACTCCGCGGCCGTACGCGAGGCGGTGGCCTGCTCCCGGGCCTCCTTTGCCGCCTTCTCGGCTTCGCGACGCTGCTTCGGATCAAGTGTGGGTGCCGGCTCTGTCGGCGCCGGCTTGGCCGGCTGGCTTGGCGCCTTCGCTGGGAGCGACGCTCCAAGAGCGGACGCCAAATCCGTAGGCCCGAAACCGCCGTAGGTGACGGCCTGGATCAGCCGTCCAGCCCGTAGTAGGTCAGCGATCTCCGGGTCGCCGAGCGCTGTCTGCAACGTTTGGCCGACTTCTTGTTTCGCTCCCTCAGGCACGGTGTAGCCATGCTCACTGCCCAGCTCGACCGCACGGCGTGCCAGTGCGTCAACCGTCTTGCGACGCTCGGCGGAGAGCTGGCGGAGCTCATCTCCGGCCATCCGCTGCTGCGCATCTTGCAAGGCGCCCCCTAGTTCGAGAAGGGTGCTCACCGCCTCCGGTTCCTGGCGCG
>DATHIJ010000120.1:0-9814 GCA_035489975.1 Propionibacteriaceae bacterium
GCGAGACGTTCGTCTCTGTGATGGCACCGACCCCGCGGTCGATCACCCGCAGGCTGACCTCGTCGCCGACGTCGATCTTGGACAGCGCATCCTCCAGGGCCTCCACCGAGCCGGCACCGTCGCCCTTGAGGATGAGCCGCAGCTCCTGGGTCTCCCCTTTCTCGAGCTGCTCGAACAGCTGGTCGAGCGTCTTGCGACGAGTGCCGGCGGCCTGAGCCGCCATCCGGAGCCGTGCGGCCCGCCGTTCCGCGATCTGCCGCGCCCTTCGGTCGTCATCGACGACCAGGAAGCTGTCTCCAGCACCGGGTACAGCCGTTAGGCCGAGCACCTGAACCGGGAACGACGGTGGCGCCTCGGTGACGTTCTCGCCATGATCATCAAGGAGCGCCCGGACCCGACCGTGCGCGGGACCGGCGACGATCGAATCGCCCACGTTGAGCGTGCCGCGCTGCACTAGCACGGTAGCTACCGGACCGCGCCCTTTGTCCAGGTGCGCCTCGATCGCCACACCCTGAGCATCCATCTCGGGATTGGCCCGCAAGTCCAGGGCCGCGTCAGCGGTCAAGATGACAGCCTCCAACAGCTCGTCCAGGCCCTGACCAGTGATCGCGGACACGTCGACGAACATGGTCTCGCCGCCGTACTCCTCAGGCACCAGGCCGTATTCGGTGAGCTGACCACGGACCTTCGTCGGGTCGGCACCCACCTTGTCGATCTTGTTCACTGCCACGACCACTGGTACTTCGGCTGCCAGGGCATGGTTCAGCGCCTCGATCGTTTGTGGCATGACGCCGTCGTCGGCAGCGACCACCAGCACAGCGATATCGGTCGACTTGGCACCACGGGCACGCATCGCTGTGAACGCCTCGTGACCTGGGGTGTCGATAAAGGTGATCTTGCGTTCCTCGTCCTCCACTTCCGTGGAAACCTGGTATGCGCCGATGGCTTGGGTGATGCCACCCGCTTCACGGGCCACCACGTTCGTCTTCCGGACCGCGTCGAGCAGCTTCGTCTTGCCATGATCGACATGGCCCATCACCGTGACGACAGGCGGCCGGGCTGCGAGATCCTCCTCGCCGCCGGTGTTCTCGCCGAACTCGATGTCGAAGCTCTCCAACAGCTCGCGGTCCTCGTCTTCCGGCGAGACGACCTCGATGTCGTAGTTGAGCTCGGTGCCCAGCACTTGCAGCGTGTCGTCACTCACCGATTGGGTCGCGGTCACCATCTCTCCGAGATGGAACAGCACCTGAACCAGTGATGCCGCGTCCGCGCCGATCTTCTCTGCCAGGTCGGTCAGCGATGCTCCCCTAGCCAGCCGGACCTTCTGCCCGTCGCCTTGCTTGACGCGTACGCCACCGATCGATGGCGCCTCCATCTGGTCAAATTCCTGACGGCGCTGTTTCTTGGACTTCCGTCCGCGTCTGGTCGGGCCACCTGCGCGGCCGAACGCACCTTGAGTGCCACCACGACCACCTCGGCCGCCACGCCCGCTCGGTGGCGGCCCGCCCGGCCCGCCACCTGGGCCACCACGACCTGGGGCGCCGGTGCCCGTGCGACGACCCCCAGCAGGTGCACCGCGGCCTCGCGTACCCGGGCCGCCGGGCGTGCTACCGAGCTGACCGGCGTTCTGCTTGGGCATCATGGCCGGGTTAGGTCGCGGCATTCCTGCAACTCCTGGCCGGCCTCCTGGGCCTGACTGGCCGCGGCTGGCGGGTGGACGCGGTCCTGCAGGTGGTCCGCCGTCTCCACCGGCACGTGGCGCACGGGGCCGACCCATTCCTTGCGAGGAGGAGAACGGATTATTTCCGGGCCTCGGCGTACCCGGTCGCCGCCCAGCTGGGGCTCCGGGAAGTCCTCCGGTAGACCCAGGCCGTGGCCGCGGCGCGGGAGCTGGCGCCTCACCAGCTCGGGCAGCGGGAGCGGCCTGGCCGGGAGCCCGCGGCGCACTTGGTCGCGGAGCCGGCGTCGGCTGCGGCGGGACTTCGGGCTGACTTACTGGTTCCAAAGGCGCCGCTGGTCCGGCTGGCTGTCTCACTGCGGGGGCTTCGGCAGCCACCTCTAACGGAGCCGGCGCGGGTGCTGCCGGCGCCGAATCTGCCGCCTTTGCGGCCGGCGCTTTCTTTGCTGTCTTCTTGGGTGCTGGCGGCGGTTCGCTCGCCAGCTTCTCTTTGAGTCGCCTCTCGACCGGCGCCTCCACCGTTGAGGAGGCGGATCGTACGAACTCACCCATGTCCTTCAGCATGCTGAGGACTGTCTTACTCTCGACTCCGAGCTCTTTTGCAAGCTCGTAGACTCGGACCTTTGCCACTGCTCTCCTTGTTGGCGGTCCGGGTCTGCTTCCGGACCAGTTAGTTGTCGAACATGCTCACTGAGCGGTTCTCATCGATTGGTCATGAGCGTTGTGCCCACCTTCTGGTTCGGCTCTCGCGTACGCGATTGCTTGCTCGTCTCAACCGCTCCCTACGGAGCGGATGCACTGGAGAACTCTATGCCTTACCGCGCACACGTGTCTAAGTGAGCGCGCCCAGGAACTCCCGGATCGTGGCAGCTGCACGCTGTCCATCAATCTCGGACCGTAAAGCCCTTCCTAGGCTACGTCGTTTGAGCGCTTGCTCAAGACATGCCGGCCTCGGATGCAGGTAGGCCCCTCGGCCGGCCAGGATCTGGCGATGATCGATCGAAATCCCACTGTCGCGGGCCACTATGCGGAGCAGTTCCGACTTCTCGGTCCTCTCCCGGCAACCGATGCAGGTGCGAACAGGCGCGGACACCGAAACAGGCTAACTCTTGCAGCAGCTTGCTGAGCTCGCTGAGAGCCGCGTTGGCCATCTCAGGACGACTCCCAAGTGCAATTGGGCCCCAACCCACCCGCGTTTGCCATCTCAAGACGGCACGCGTTAGCGGGTTGGGAAGTGCAACCGCCACTCTGGCTTGAACGTCCGGCGGATCTCTTTCGCTCCACACGCCACCAGCGCATCCCGTACGCACTCGAGCGTCCGCAAGGGCTCGCGATAGATACCTTCTGAGGTAACGATCACCAGCCGCCAGCGGATTTGATCAAGTTCCTCCCGCCGGAAGATGTCGGTCAGCCACTGCTCCGTGTCCTCGGCATGCTGCCGGCCGTCGTACTCAACGATCAGCTGGAGCTCCTCGTATGCCAGGTCGTAACGCCTGCGCCAGCCGCCATCGCGCCCACGAATGATCAGATTGACACGGGGTTCAGGAAGGCCTGCGAGCACGAGAAGCAAGCGAATCCGGGTTTCCTGTGGTGAGTCCACACCCTTCCGTGCCAAGGCTGCGGCTCTGCGCGCCAACCTGCATCCCCGACCGTCCCACTTCGCAGCTGTCTCGATTAGCCGGGATGGTGAAGTATGGCCGGCCTTGATCAAGCCGTCAGCCACAACGACCAGGTCGACTAACCCGACGCCGACCGCAGCAAGGTCCAGGAAGGTCTGCTCTGGAGTCGAGATCAGCACGCCCTTGCGAAGCGTGGTCTGGGCTGGATGCTTCCGGTAGTGCGAGTGGACTCCTTGGCGAACCAACCGCCCAGAGGGCGAAGGCAGTGTGACGTGCGTGGCGCCGTCGGCTGGCGGAGCCGCACCCCACAACTCGGCAGCCGTGTGATGGCTGACGTACGACCCGCTCGGCACCAGTCTGATGAGGGCACTCGCTCTCAGCAACGGCGTGATGAGAACGTCACGAGCGACATAGGTGTCCCAGAAGATCTTGTGAAATCGCCTGCTCAGCAACATCTCTGTCGTCAGACCGGCCGCTCGAGCCTCTGCTCGACTGAACGGCTGGCGAGGATTGAACTTGGATGGGGCGTTTGCTAGTGCGGACATGAAACACGATCCTGATTGCTCCAGACCGCCCCGCCGCAGCCGTCAACCCAATCTGTGGAAAACTTTCTCGCCCATCGTGATCAACGCGAGTCGTCTCGAGATGACTCGCGATGGGTCAAATGCCAGCTCGGACACTCGTTTGCCGTCCCGCGACGGCAAACGCGAAAGTTGCAGGCAGCTTGGGAAACCCGGATCGAAGGGTCAGGGCACTTCGAGAGAGGTCAGCCGGGCGCTGTGTCTGGACGGATGTCGATACGCCAACCCGTCAGTCGGGCTGCAAGCCGGGCATTCTGGCCCTCCCGGCCGATGGCCAGCGACAGCTGATAGTCCGGTACCACCACTCGCGCGGCTCGCAGGTTCTCATCCACCACGGTGACCGACGTCACCTTGGCCGGCGACAACGCGTGTCCGACGAAGGTCGCCGGGTCGGGAGAGTAGTCGATGATGTCGATCTTCTCCTCGTTCAACTCGTGCATGACAGCCCGCACTCGCTGCCCCATCGGCCCGATGCAGGCGCCTTTCGCACTGACATCGGGGTTGTGGCTGACGACCGCGATCTTGCTCCGGTGACCAGCCTCACGGGCCACGGCCTTGATCTCTACTGTCCCGTCGGCGATCTCGGGCACCTCGAGCTTGAAGAGCTTCTCCACCAGACCCGGGTGGGTCCGGGAGACGATGATCTGCGGACCGCGGAGTTCCTTTCGCACCGAGACGACGTAGACCCGGATCCGGTTTCCGTGGGCGTAGCGCTCCCCAGGCACTTGCTCGGCCATCGGCATGATCGCTTCGATTTTGCCGAGGTCAACCCGCACGGTGCGGCTATCACTGCCCTGCTGTACGACTCCGGAGACGATGTCGCCCTCGACTCCGGAGAAGTGCCCGTACTTCTGCTCATCTTCGGCGTCTCGCAGCCGCTGCATGATCACTTGGCGGGCGGTGGATGCCGCCACTCGTCCGAAACCGGCCGGAGTGCTGTCGTATTCACCGACCTTCTCCCCGTTCTCGTCAAACTCAGGCGCCATCACGAGGACGTGTCCGGTTTTTCGGTTGAGGTCGACCCGCGCACCAGGGACCGCACCCTCACTCCTCTCGTACGCGGTGAGCAGGGCGTCTTCGATCGCGCTGGCAAGGACCTCGAACGGCAAGTCCTTCTCCCGCTCCATCAGCCGCAGCACGGAGATGTCGATGTCCATCTCAACCCTCCTCATCCTCGCCGCGCGCGGATCTCGGCCGGTTCAGCTCCACTTGGACCAACGCGCGGTCGACGTCGACGAGGCGAACCTCGTGGAGCTCACCTGCCACATCGAGCCGTACGCCGTCCTCGCTGTTGGAAACGATCCGTCCGGTGATTGTGTCCCCCTCAAACAATCGCACCGCCACCAAGCGTCCGGTGTTCCGCCGCCAGTGCCGAGGGAGCTCGAGTGGCCTACTCACCCCTCGAGAAGTCACTTCCAGTACATACGACGCGCTTCCGGTCACATTCGCTCGGTCCAGCGCAGCCGACGCTGCCTTGCTCGCTTCCGCAATGTCGTCCAGCAACGGACCGGTACCGTCCGGGCCATCGCCGTCAACCACAACGCGGAGCACCCGTCGCTTACCAGCTGGAATGATCTCCAACGCTTCGAGCTCGAGGTCAAACTGGGCAAGGATCGGGGTCAGCACACCAGCAATCTGGCTCTCTTTCATGGCGCTGTCCTTCGATCCGATTAGGCCCTTCGGTTGTGGCGTTGCCGATCTGTAAAACATCTCTCGCAGCGCGTGTGGGGCAGCATACCGTTCGGCTGAGGTACGGTCGGCGGGTGGCCGACTCAGACGCACTCGCTGGGGCCGTTCCGCCAACCCAATGGACGCGCCGGACGATCATCGGTTTCGGCCTCGCTGCCCCCACGCTGGCGGTGCCTTGGCTCGCTGGATGCGCACCGAGCGATTCCGGTGTCGACAGTGCACCCAGACCCGGCCCAGCGTCCTCGGGAGCCACAGCAGGTACGACGGCGAGTCCCGGTCCAACACTGACTGGGTCGAATCCGTCGGCCGGCCCGGCGGCGTCGGAGCAGGCGCTGGCGGCGCTGTCCGCTGCGATACTGGTCGGACCGCGCCGCGAGCAGCTCTCTGAGGACCGCCGAGAGCTTCTGACGTTCCTTCGCGACGCGCACACGGCACACGCTCAGGCGATCACGGATCCACTGCCAACCTCTGAACCCGTCAGGATTGGCGGAATGTCACTCGACGGCTCGCTCGCCCTGCTGTCTCGACGCGAGAACTCCGCTGCGCAGCACTACCGAAGCGCCGCGCTCAAAGCACAAGGGTCGGAGGCGCTGCTGTGGGGCTCGCTGTCAGTCGCTGCCGCGAACTTTGCGCCCGCGATCGGCTCACATGACCCACCCGCGACCGATTCAGTCGCAAATCCGCAGCCGGTCGCGATCCTCCCGGAGGTTGATGCGGTCCAGGAGCTGGTCCGCCAATTGCACGCCATCGTGTACGGCTACCAGCAAGCGATCGGCAAATTCAAGGTACTCAGCAAGCAGCGACCGAAAGCCGAGCGCGAGCTGCTTGCGCAGCGGGTGTTCCGGGATGGACTGATCGCTTGGCTGAAGAAACATTCTGCGGATGTACCGGCTGCGGAGCCGGCGTACGTGCCTTCGGTCGTGCCGCGCAATGCGCCGACGGCCAGCAGGTTGATCATGAGGATGCAAACCGCTCTCCAGCCGTTCTGCGGGCTTTGGCTGGCTGCCTCGGCCACTCAGCCCGATCGGCAGCAAGCGCTGACTGCACTGACTACCGCGATGAAGACTGCCCGCTCGTGGGGCGCTCCGCTAGCGGCGTGGCCAGGCCGGAGCAGTTGATCACTGTCTGAGCTGCGCGAGCACGTCGTACGCGAGCTTGATGATCAAGCTGGCCAGCACGACCAGGAAGACCTTGCGGACAAACGAGCTGCCCCGGCTGATCGCTGTGCGCGCTCCGATGTAGCCGCCTACCAGGTTGGCCGCGCCCATCATCAGCCCGAGCGTCCACAGCACCGAACCGGATAGGCCAAAGACGACAATTGCCGACAGGTTGGTGACCAGATTGGCGATCTTGGCCGTCGCACTCCCTTCCAGGAATCCGTAGCCAAGCACGGCGACGAGCAAGATCACAAAGAAGGAGCCGGTGCCTGGCCCCAAGAACCCGTCGTACGCGCCGACGACCAGGCCGATCAGCGCCGCCAACCCGTAGTGACCTCGCCCCGGATGCTTCCGTATCGAGACCATGCCCAGCTGCGGCCGGCGCCAGACGTACAGGCCCACTCCGATGAGTGCGATCAGCACAATCGGCGTAAAGGCCTCCCTCGGCAACAACCGCGCCAGCGATGCCCCAATTGCCGATCCAACGGCTGAGGCAACGACTAGCGGTGCAATTGTCAGCCAGTCGAGCGGAATCTTGAGCGCGTACGTCAGTGAGCTGGTCGCCGTCCCGCAGAACGAGGAGATCTTGTTGGTGCCCAAGATCACGGCCGGTGGCGTGCTGCTCGGCAGCCCGATCAACAGCGCTGGCAGTTGGATCAGGCCACCGCCACCGACGACGGCATCAACCCACCCCGCAACGAAGGCAGCGAGGATCAGCGCCGCCAGTGAAAGAGCCGAGATGTCCGGCAACGAGGGGCCTCAGCCCAGCCGGGTCGGGCCATGCACCGCCGCAAGGATCTCTCCGAGCGCATCCTCAACGGCAACTTCGACCTGCTCGCCGCTGCTTCTGTCCCGCAGTTCGATCACACCGTTCGACAGGCCACGACCCACCACAACTATCGTCGGCATCCCCATGATCTCGGAATCGGCGAACTTGACGCCGGGACTTACTGTGCGATCGTCCAGCAATACCGAGACGCCGGCCTCGTCCAGCTGAACGGACAGGTCGGCAGCTGCCGTGGTCACCAGGTCATCCTTGCCGGCCGCCAGGATGTGTACATCGAACGGTGCCAGCTCACGGGGCCAGCACAATCCCTTCTCGTCGCAGGTCCCCTCGGCCACAGCTGCAACCGCCCGCGAGATGCCCACCCCGTAGGAGCCCATGGTCACCGTCACCAACTTGCCGTTTTGATCAAGCACCTTGAGCCCCAGAGCCTCGGCGTACTTGCGGCCCAGTTGGAAAATGTGTCCCATCTCGATGCCACGCGCCAACGTCAGTGGGCCGGAGCCATCAGGTGCCGGATCGCCTTCGCGAATCTCCGCCGCCTCGATGATGCCGTCCGGCGTGAAGTCTCGGCCGCACGTCAGGTCGAAGACATGCCGACCTGGTCTATTCGCCCCAGTCACCCAACGAGTTCCGGAGACGATCCGGGGATCGACCAGGTACCTGATCTTGGTGATGGATTCGTCGCCGAGCACAACCGCTGACTGCTCACCAGAGCCGTTAATCCGAACCGGGCCCAGGTAGCCCTTCACCAGTTCCGGATGCGCGGCGAAATCCGCGTCGCTGAAAGGCTCCGCCTGGGCCGGCTCCAAATGGGCCCCGAGCCGTCGTAGGTCCAGCTCACGGTCCCCTGGCACGCCAATCACCAGTGGATGGCGCGCGCCATCGATCTCGGTGATCATCAGCACCACGTTCTTCAAGGTGTCGCTGGCCCGCCAGGGCCGGTCGCTACGCGGGAGGCGAGCGTTGGCCAGGTCGACCAGGGTTTCGATAGTCGGGGTGTCAGGCGTGTCCTCGACGTGAGCAGCCGGAGCGCCGTCGTACGGCAGCGGCTGCGGAGGCATGATCTGGACGGCTTCCACGTTGGCCGCGTAACCACCGGGTGAACGTACAAAGGTGTCCTCCCCGTTCTCGGCAATGGCCAGAAACTCCTCGCTCGCCGAGCCGCCCATTGCCCCAGACATCGCGCGCACGATGACGTACTCAAAACCCAGCCGGTCGAAGATCTTGATGTAGGCATCGCGATGGGAGGCGTACGACTTGGCGAGGCCCTCGTCGTCGATGTCGAAGGAGTAGGAGTCCTTCATGACGAATTCGCGGCCCCGCAGCAGCCCAGCTCGCGGACGCGGCTCGTCGCGGTACTTCGTCTGGATTTGATAAAGCGAGAGGGGCAGATCCTTGTAGGAGGAGTACAGGTCCTTGACCAAAAGTGTGAACATCTCCTCATGCGTGGGACCGAGCAGATATTCCGCGCCCTTGCGATCGTGCAGCCGGAATATGCTCTCGCCATATTCAGTCCAGCGGCCGCTGGCCTCGTACGGCTCCTTGGGAAGCAAAGCCGGAAAGTGCACCTCCTGGGCACCCATGGCATCCATTTCCTCGCGCACAATGCGCTCAACGTTGCGCAGCACTCGGTAGCCCAGCGGCAGCCAGGTGTAGATGCCTGGAGCGGCGCGGCGGATGTAGCCGGCACGCACCAGCCAGCGATGGCTGGGCACCTCGGCAGCCGCCGGATCCTCGCGCAACGTGCGGACAAACAGCTCCGACATTCGGGTGATCACCCGAGCACTGTATTGTCTCGGCTCGTCCTTCGCGCCCGAGGTCCGCCTACTTCGTCGCCGCTCGCAACGAGAAACGTGTCCGCTGACTCCTCAGCCGCCACCCCGAGCTGGACACACCTTCCACACGCTGGACATGGCATGCACGCCATGCACAGCGCGAGAATCCCACGCAGCGTGGGATGTTTGCAGGCGAGTCTCTGGCGAAGCCTGGCTGCAGTGCACACGACTCCCGACCGAGTGCGCGCCAATCGCCGACGATTGCGACTTGCGGTGGACGACTACCGCGCTCTCGACCGAGGCTGGTCCTGCTATCCGCGCGTCAGTCCCTGCGGGTGCTCCCTCATCACGACGGCGCTGGTGCGTCGCTGCGCATCCAGCAGCCGATCGCGGAATGATCCCTCTGCGGTCTTCAGTGCCGTCGAGACCTGATACAGCCGCGCCGGCCGGCCCGACTGGTAGCGAGTAACGAGGGTGGGAATGTATTCAGCCTTGCTCACCGTGAAGCGTCCATCCGCTCCGCGAGTG